>JAPKCR010000530.1 GCA_026421135.1 Sulfitobacter sp.
CATCTGAGGACACGACTCTTTGTGGCGCATCTGAGGACACGACTCTTTGTGGCGCGTCTTGTGCAAGGCAAAGTGCGGGCGCGCCTAAAAGCGCACCCGCAAGCCACGTGGCGTGGATGAGATTAGAAGTTCGCACGGACACCGATATAGGCCGCGCGGCCTCGGCTTGCGTATCCCCAAACATCAACCGCATCATCATCAAAAAGGTTGGTAACCCGACCCGTCAACGTCACACGGTCATTCAGGTCATAGTCGGCTGCCACATCAACCGTTGTATAGGACGGCAGTTTTTCCGTGGCAAAGGCACCAAAGAATTGCGTGTCGTAGTTCGCGGACACAAGCCGCAAATCTGCCGAAACCGACCCACGGCCGCCAAAGGTTTCAACGGTCGCACCAAGGGTAAATTCATGCCGCGGGCGGCGAATTTCCACGCTGCCATTGGGGTTTTTCGCATCCAGATAGGTATAGGACATGCGCAGTGAAACAGCCTCGGTCGCCTGCATATCGCCGGAAACCTCGATACCTTCACGGGTGCTATCACCGGCCTGGTTCTCGTAGGTGAACGCGCCGCCACCAAGTGACAAAGCAGAAATCTCGTCCGTCAGTTTCTCGTTGAAATACGTCACATCAATCGTACCGCGCCCTTGAAAGACAGGGAATTCAGCCCCGATGTCAAAGCTCATGTTTTCCTCTGGACGCAGGTTCGGGTTGCCGGTGTAGCCAAACGCATTTGCATACAGCTCGAAATAGGTGGGGTTCACAACGCCAGTACCTGCCGATGTGTGCAACCGGATACCCGATCCGGGCAATGTATAGGCCATACCCAGATTCCAGGTCGTGGCGTCCTCGAATATGTCGTTGTTGTCGAACCGCGCGCCGGCCTGCAGGTCGATACCATTGCCGACGCTGCCGCGGTATTCCAGCGCAACAGATTGGGTTGCACGGTTGTAGGCTGCATTGCTGTCGCTGGTGTCTTCCTGACGCTCGACCAGCAGGTTCAGCAGATGGTCGGTTTCAGCAACAGTGCGCCCGTCCAAGCCATAGCTCAGCCGGTATTTCAACGCTGCTGCCTCGGTTCGCGCCAAGGCACCGCCGTTGAAGCTTTGGCGGTTTTCAGTCTTTTCAAACGACAACCGATGCGTCAGACGCCCGCCCATCATCATGTATTCTGCGTAAACCTGCGCCGTCAATTCGTCACGGGTTGAGGTTTGGGTGCTGTCGTCCACCACATAGCTGGCCGCATCGGTCGCGACGAACGAATTCGAATCCGCCTCGTAATCCTCGTTGGATTTGCGCAGGACGAAACCCAGTTTCAGATCGTCCGTTGCCAGATAATCGGCGCTCAGGATTGCTGTGTTGCGTTCAAGCCCGTCTTTTTCGCCGCCATCGCCCGATTGGTCATATCCCGCATCGTTGGTATGCGCCAAAGACAGTGACACACCGCCCCGTTCGTTGCGACGCGCAATAAATGCGGTGGCGATTGTCGCCTCGCCCACTTCAAGGCTAGTGGAATAGGTTTCGCCCAAATCGCCCTTGCGGGTGATGATGTTGATCACACCAGAAGACGCGTTCGAACCGTAGTATACAGACTGTGGGCCGCGCAGCACTTCGATGCGTTCGATGTTGGCGGTCTCAAGCCCGCTGAACACATACTCCCCGTCACCACCCGAAGCTTCGACACCGTCGATCAACACCAGCGTATGGTTTGCTTCGCCGCCACGGATACGCACTTGGGTAAAGTTGCTGCTGACACCGCTGACCTGAACACCCGGCAAGCTGCGCAGTGCGTCAGCAACGTTCGTGATGCCGCGGTCTTCGATATCTTGGGCTGTAATCACGCTGGCCGAACGGCCATAGGCGTTTGCCGCGATGGGGGAAAGACCGCCCGAAACGATGATCTCGTCCAGCGCCAGTGTTTCTTGTGCGACAGCAGAAGAGGTGCCCAGCGCGATAAGTGCAACGGATGAAAGTAGGGATGTTCTAAACATCATAAGTCCCTTGAATAACGACCGACAGCCGGTCGTTTGACGTCATAAGTGTCAGTAAAGGGACTGAATTGCCCCCCGCAGACGGTGAAGCCACCACAGCGGAGAATCCGCAGCCAAAGCGCCCCTAGCGCCCTTAGCAGGGTGATCACCTTGGCAGGTCTCCTGACTTGCGGGTCAAAGCTGACCGGACCTTCCCATCATGACAGACATGACAGTGGCCTTTACCGGTATCGCTCGCCGCTTACAGTTGCGGGGGCAGTCGTGGATTAGGCATTTGCCGCACCACGTTCCCTTTTAACCGAACGACAGAACCGTCCGGACCAAAGTGAGTCCGTTGCTACATCTGGGCGCAGCATTTGTGAAGTCGATTCTTAACTTTGTATTAGCCGTGGAACGCCGCGACAGTCTTGAGGGTCGAGAAACCATAAAGCGCCTCGAACCCCTTTTCCCGGCCATGCCCGGACAAGCCCACACCGCCAAAGGGCAGTTCAACCCCACCGCCTGCACCATAGTTGTTCAAAAACACCTGACCTGCGCGCAATTGTTTGGCCAACCGCATCTGACGGGCCCCGTTTTGCGACCAAACGGCGGCGACTAGCCCGAAATCGGTACCATTGGCGATTTGCACAGCCTCTTCTTCGGTATCAAAGGCGATGATGACCTGCACGGGTCCGAATATTTCCTCTTGGGCCAGCACATGATCGGGGGCAACGCCTGCAAACAGTGTCGGCGCGACATAGGCCCCTTTTTCGGGGGCATCCGCCACAATCTGCCCACGGCCTTCGACATCGTCTCTGATGCTACTTCTGATTCC
>JAPKCR010000028.1 GCA_026421135.1 Sulfitobacter sp.
CGCACAATCACCGATGGCGGCACAGAATTTGACCGGGTTAATCCGGGTTACACAGGGCCGCTTTATGCTGAAATCTGCCCGCGCTCGTTTTCGGTCCTTGTGCGCCCCGGAATGCGCCTAAACCAGATCCGTTTTTCAACCGGCGACGCGACTCTTAACGACGATGCCCTTCGGATTTTACACGCCGATACTCCGCTGGTTGATGGCGAAGCGGTGATTGACGATGGGTTGGGCTTCTCGGTGGATCTCCGCCTGCCCGGCACCACCTTGGTGGGCTACCGTGCCAAACCGCACACTGGCGTCATTGATCTGGATAAATTAGGCCATTATGCGCCCGCCGACTATTGGGAAGAAGTGCACAGCAATAACGGCCAGATTATCCTCGACCCCGGTGCATTCTATATTCTTGTCAGCCGCGAGGCCGTGACGATTCCCCCCGAATACGCAGCTGAAATGGCCCCCTATCTAGCGATGGTCGGTGAATTTCGAGTGCATTACGCGGGCTTCTTCGATCCGGGGTTTGGTCACGATCAATCAGGCGGAACAGGATCACGCGGTGTGCTCGAAGTCCGCTGCCACGAGGCCCCGTTTGTGCTGGAGCACGGCCAAGTTGTCGGCCGTCTGGTATACGAGAAAATGGCGCGCATCCCGACCCAGCTGTATGGAGCGGGCATCGCTTCAAACTACCAAGGTCAGGGTCTCAAGCTCAGCAAACATTTTGCAGCGCCAAGCTAAGCCCCTTCTCTGGTTATGAATTTCCAGAGGTACGCCGTTAAAAGCGGGAGGAAGCGCCCCCAACTGAGGTCTAGAAACGTCCCAACCGGCGCATGTTTTTCAACATCTGACGGGATTGTTTGCCCTGTTGCTGCCCGGCGCGTTCGCGGCGGGCATCTTCTTCTGGGGAGACATCAGGCTGAGCATCCGGACCCCGCTTGCCCTTGCCAATCTTGGATGCCTGAGCGAAACCAAAATTCACACCACGGTTGATCAACTGCCCCATGACGCGGCGCATAATCATATTTATAATCTGGTTCATTGTTCGACCTCGTTATTTTGCGCAAAATCGTATCTTGCCTTCTATATAGCGATTACTAAGGCAATTTTCAGGCCAATTGGCCATTTAATCCTCAAACAGTTCGCTTTGCCCTTCCACGTCCTCTATCTCATCTTCGTCGCCTGCCATCAGTGGCAGACCACCAAAGGCGGGTCGGCTCTCTAGCAATCCGGCAGATCGCAGTTCTTTTAGACCTGGCAAATCGCGCGGGCTTTCCAACCCGAAATGTGCCAAAAACGCTTGAGTCACGACGAAAGTGACAGGCCGCCCGGGGGTCATTTTGCGTCGGCCAAAGCGGATCCAATCCAGCTCAAGCAGTTGATCAAGCGTCCCACGTGATACGGACACGCCGCGAATTTCCTCGATCTCGGCGCGGGTGGCCGGTTGGTGATAGGCGATGATTGCCAAGGTTTCGATTGCCGCTCGCGACAGCTTGCGCACCTCGACCGTTTCTTTCTGCATCAGATAACCCAGATCAGCGGCCGTGCGCATTGCATAGGCATCGCCGATCTTTGCCACCTGTACACCACGCCCGTCATAGCGTTTTCGAAGATGCACCATTGCTTCGCCCGCGTCGCAGCCGTGGGGCAGTCGCGCTTCGATTTCACGCAATGTTATCGGCTCTGCCACAGCAAAAAGGATCGCTTCAAGCATGCGTTCCTGCTCGGCCACCGGTGGGGCCTCGAACAGGCTTTCTTCTTTATCTTCAATCACTTCACTCACGACGTTGTTTCCTCTTGCGCAGTTCTATCGGGGCAAACATGTCGGTTTGTCGGATTTCCAGATGGCCCTCTTTGACCAGCTCAAGCGAGGCCGCAAAAGTCGATGCCGTGGCCGATCTGCGCATGACCGGGTCGTCGCCCCAACCGTCCGGCAAATAGCTGGTCAGATCGCCCCATTCGCCTGCAAAGCCGATCAGCCCGCGCATCCGTTCCAGTGCCTGCTCCATAGTGAATACCTTTTCGCGGTCCATCACAAAGGGGCGGAATTCATCGCGCGTGCGAATGCGGGCATAGCCTTGCATCAGGTCCAGCAATGTCGCGCTATAGGTCACACGGCGCGTGCGCTTGACCTCGTGGGTTTGGCCACGCGCAAAGAAATCACGCCCCAGCTGATCACGTGCCATCAATCGTGCTGCGGCATCGCGCATCGCCTGCAAGCGTTCAAGTTGAAAGGCCAGATGTGCGGCCAGTTCCTCGCCGGAGGGGCCTTCTTCGGTCGGGTCTGGCGGCAAAAGTAGACGGGATTTCAGGAATGCCAGCCACGCGGCCATCACCAGATAGTCAGCGGCCAATTCCAGACGCAGCGCCTTGGCCTTTTCGACAAACAGCAGATATTGCCGCGCCAATTGCAGAACCGAGATTTTGCGCAAATCGACTTTCTGGGTGCGGCTAAGCGTCAGCAAAAGGTCCAACGGCCCCTCGAACCCGTCCACATCCACTATCAACGCTTCGGCGGCCAGCCTTTCGGCGACCGTGGTGTGGTCTTCCTCAAAAAGGTTGTTAGCCATGCAATTCCCCGCCCAAAAGCGCGTCAAGCTTCGCAGTCAGGGCGGAAATGTCAATCTCGTCAGGAGCCATGCGCATGGCAAGCGCCCGATCAGCGCGGGTTTGCGCCGCATCCGTCATCTCGCCAGCCGCATCAGCGACAAGGCCGCGGTCCTCAAGTGAGGCATTGCAGTACAAGATCACATCACAGCCCGCCGCCAAAGCGTCGCGGCTGATCTGGTCAACGCCGCCCTCAAGTGCCTTCATCGAGATGTCATCCGTCATGATCAAGTTATCAAATCCGATCTCGTCACGGATCAACTGCATCATCACGGGTGACAGTGTCGCAGGGCGCGGATCAATCGCATTGTACACCAGATGTGCAGTCATCCCCATCGGCAGGTCGTTCAACGCCTTGAAGGGCGCAAAGTCACAGCCTGCAAGCTCGTCATGGGTCGCCGTGACCAAGGGCAGATTAAAATGGCTGTCCATCGTCGCGCGCCCATGACCAGGTATGTGCTTTACCACAGGCAACACGCCCCCCGCCAAAATCCCGTCAGCGGCTGCACGCCCTAGCGTTGTCACCTGCGTAGCATCGGTACCATAACACCGGTTTCGCAAAAATTCATGGGTTTGCGGACCTGCAACGTCGACCATCGGGGCACAATTGCTGTCGATCCCCAAGGTATGCAATTCCTGCGCAATCAGCCGAAAACGTGTGTACATCGCCTCAGCTGCATTGACACCGGCGGCCTGCACGAATTCAAGCGGAGCAGTCCAATCACGCCAAACCGGACCCCGCAACCGCTGAACGCGGCCGCCTTCCTGATCCACCGTAATGACAGCGTTATGGCCCGCTGCTTCACGCATTTCGGCACAAAGGGCGCGTACCTGATCAGGCGTGTCGATGTTACGGGCAAACAGGATAAACCCAAAGGGTTTCACCGAACGGAACAACGCCTTTTCTTGCGCTGTCAGGCGGAGACCCGTCGCATCCAGTATCGTCGCCCCAAATCGCATTAACGGGTCACGACAGGGATGCAATCAGCATTTTCTGCGACCAGTGCCGAACAAAAGCGTCGCGCGTCGGCGATGTCTTCGAAGCCGTGCGCGCGCAAACGATAGAATGTCCGCCCGCCACTGCTGGCTTCCTGAACAATACGGGATTTACCTTCGAGATAGGCACCAAAACGTCCGTTCAACTGGTCCCACTGGTTGCGCGCAATTTCGGGCGTGTCAAAGGCACCAAGCTGTACCAACCGTGTGCCCGTTGGCAGGCTGTCGGCCGACTTTTCATTGACGTTTGTCGACGATGCGCTGGCGTCAAAGGCGGCGGGCGTCACCACGGCACGCACAGCGGGCCGCGTTTTGGGGCGCAACGATGCTTTCACACCCGGCTCTGCGACCATGGCCACGGCAATGGCGTTTGAAACCGCCATGTCCAGCGCATCCGAGTCGATCGACACACTTGCATTAATCGGCTCTAGCTCTGCCTCATCCATCGGGGCCATACCGTCGGTCAACTGCGCGACCAGATCTTCGACATTACCACTTTGAAGGGCCGCAGTGACATCTGGGGTTGGTTTTATTGGGGCAGCAGCCTGTGGCGCGGTTGCAACCATTGCTACCAGAATGGGCTGATCCTCGTCTTCTAAATCAAGCGGTTTGGGGGCTAAAATAACCTGATCGGCCATTTCATCTGCCGTCCCATTCGAGGCGACGGCATTCACTGACAGCCCCTGATTTTGGGCCAACTGACCACCGGGGTTTTTGGGGCGCACCCGCATGTCACCTTGCGCGGCGCGTACGACCGGAATTCCTGTCACATCGCGTACCAACAGCTTGTAGCCCCAGACACCAATGCCAACAACTAGGGCAACCGACATGGCCGCGCCTATTAAATTTGTAAGCTTTGCCAACGGCTTACCCTGCGCGGGATGCACAGCATACATATCGGATTCTGCGTTGTATCCCCCACCACGGGGAGAAGACGTGTAATCTGCCATTTCTGCCTCACTGCCCGCCACTCGTTTAATCGGCGCGGGTCTGAATCTTGATATTTGCCTGTCCGGCGGGCGTGCGCTTAACGCATCTCTTCCGCTGGGGTTACGCCAAGAATACCAAGACCTGAAGCAATTACAATCGCTGTGGCCTTTGCGAGCGCGATTTTTGCCTGAGACACTGCAGCATCGTCCTGCAGGAACCGCAAAGACGGCACATCGTTGCCGCGGTTCCACAACCCGTGAAAATCACCTGCCAATTCGTACAGATAGAACGCAATCCGATGCGGTTCGTTGCTGCGGGCCGCTGTCTCAACAAGACGCGGCCACTCGGCCAGTTTGCCTGCCAGCTTCAATTCGGCCTCATGGTCCAGCAGCGTCAGATCAGCAGCTTGCAAAGTTTCCATGTCCGTGGCGATGCCGGCCTCGGCCGCTTTGCGCAGAACCGAATTCACCCGCGCATGGGCATATTGAACGTAGAACACGGGGTTTTCGCGGGATTGCTCAAGAACCTTAGCAAAATCGAAATCCAGCATCGCGTCATTCTTGCGTGTCAGCATCACAAAGCGGGTCACATCAGGGCCAACCTGATCAACCACGTCGCGCAGGGTAACAAACGTCCCTGCCCGCTTGGACATCTTGAATTCTTTGCCATCCTTGAACAGCTTCACCAACTGCGTCAGCTTGATATCCAGCGGCACAGTGCCACCGGACAGCGCCGATACCGCCGCCTTCATCCGTTTGACATAGCCACCATGATCGGCCCCGAACACGTCAATCAGCATGTCAAAACCGCGCTGCACCTTGTCATAGTGATAGGCGATATCAGGCGCGAAATAGGTCCATCCGCCGTCTGATTTCATCACCGGGCGGTCCACATCATCGCCGTGCTCTGTAGACTTGAACAGCGTCTGTTCGCGCGGTTCCCAATCCTCGGGCAGCTTACCTTTTGGTGGCTCAAGCACGCCCTCATAAATCAGGCCCTTGGATTTGAGATCCTCGATTGCGGCCTCGATCAGGCCAGTGCCATACAGCGACTTTTCTGAAAAGAACACGTCCATCTTGACGCCCAAAGACGCAAGATCAGCGCGGATCAATTCCATCATCGCTTCGGTGGCAAAGTTACGTACATCTTCCAGCCAGACATCTTCGTCCTTGTCGATATAGGCGTCGCCGACCTTTGCCTTCAGCGCCTCGCCAACATCAATCAGATAGTCGCCAGGGTACGTGCCTTCTGGCCAATCGACGGACAGATCATGCGCCTCAAGATAGCGGTTATAGACGGACCGCGCCAAGACATCGACCTGCGCGCCACCGTCGTTGATATAATATTCGCGCGTTACGTCATAACCTGCAAAATCAAGCAAGGATGCCAAAGCATCGCCAAAAACCGCGCCCCGCGTGTGACCCACGTGCAGTGGCCCGGTTGGGTTTGCAGACACGTATTCAACGTTCACCCGCTTGCCCTTACCTAGATCACCGCGACCAAAATCAATGCCCTGCGCCAGAACCGCTCCTATAACGCCCTGCCACACGAATGGCGCAAGTCGCAGGTTCAAGAACCCCGGCCCTGCAACTTCGACGGATGTTATGCGCGGGTCTTCGGCCAGCTTTTCGGCCAGTTTTTCAGCAATCTCGCGTGGTTTCATGCCTGCCGGTTTCGCCAGCACCATCGCCGCATTAGTGGCCATGTCGCCATGAGCCGCATCTCGGGGTGGTTCCACCGCGATGGCGTCAAAGCTCAGGCCATCGGGCAAGAACCCGTCGGCAACAAGCGCATCAAGCGTGGACAGCACATAGGTGCGGATATCGGCAAATAGGTTCATTTGGGGCATTCCTTCGTCTTAGGCCCGTGTATCGCCTGAAAAACCGCCGAACATCAAGGGCGCTTAGCCTTTGATCAGCCGTTCATGTTCCTGCAGGGCAAAGCGGTCGGTCATCCCCGAGATATAATCGCTAACGATGCGCGCAAGTGCGGTGTCACCTTCCGCCTCTTCGACATCCTTGCGCCACTGTTTGGGTAACTCTTCTGGATGGGCGCAAAAATGTGGAAATAGGTCGTTGACCACCTCGGTCACCTGTTTGCGCATGAGCACCACGGATGGCGCACGGTACATTCGGTCGAACAGAAACGCGCGGATCACCTTGAGGTCTTGGAAAACCGGGTCCGAGAACCGGATCACCGTCCGGCCTGCCATGCGAATATCGGTCGGCGTCTGCGGCTCCATTTCGTCTAGACGGGTGCGTGCAAAGTTGATCACGTCCTCGACCAGCACGCCAAAGAACCGGCGCAGCGCTTCGTGACGGCGGCGATAATAGTTCAAGCCGGGGTACAAACGGTCCACCTCGGCAAAGTTCCGGTCAAGAATGGGCAGCTCGGCCAGCTCGTCCGTCGAAAACAACTCGGCGCGCAGTCCGTCGTGCAGGTCATGGTGGTTATAGGCAACATCATCGGCAATCGCGGCCACCTGCGCCTCGGCGCTGGCATAGGTGCCCAGTTCGAGGTCATGCTTGCGACCATAAACCTCAAGCGCCCAAGGCAGCGGGCCCGTGACCGGACCGTTATGCTTGGCTAAACCCTCCAAGGTCTCCCACGTCAGGTTCAGCCCATCGAATTCCGCATAGTGCCGCTCAAGATGGGTAACGATGCGGATCGCCTGCGCGTTATGGTCAAACCCGCCATAGGGGGCCATCAAGGCCTGCAACGCGTCCTCGCCTGTATGACCGAAAGGCGGATGGCCTAGGTCATGTGCCAAGGCGACAGCCTCGGTCAGCTCGGCATTTAAGCCCAAAGCGCCCGAAATCGTGCGCGCTACCTGCGCCACCTCGATTGAGTGGGTCAGCCGCGTGCGATAATAATCGCCCTCGTGTTCAATGAAAACCTGCGTCTTGTGCTTGAGCCTGCGAAAGGCGCTGGCATGGATAATCCGGTCGCGATCCCGCTGAAAGCAAGACCGAAAAGTGCTTTCCTCCTCCGGCATCAACCGTCCCCGGGTCGCTGCCGGATCAGAGGCAAAAGAAGCGCGCATGTTCAGTGGTCCTTGTGGCCTGTCCTGTGGCTTTCTATATTGTAAGCAACGACAGATGGAAACCGATCACACCGGAGCCAGAAAATGAACCTGCCACCCAAAGTTACCTCTCGTGCTTTTGAACGCCTTGCCGAAATCGGTGCGGCGGCCGATGGCAAGGCCCTGCGCGTCGCAGTCGAAGGCGGCGGATGCTCGGGTTTTCAGTATGAGATCATACTGGATGATCCCAAGGACGATGACATGATCCTAGAAGGATCCGGTCAAAAAGTCGTGGTCGACAGCATCTCACTGCCCTTTCTGGCCAATGCGACAATAGACTTTTCCGAAGAATTGATCGGTGCGCGTTTCGTAATTGAAAACCCGAATGCAACCAGCGCCTGCGGCTGCGGTACGTCTTTCTCGATGTAGCGCATCTCCTTTAGTTTCATTTTGCCATGAAAACTTCCGCCGGAGGCTGGCCTCATGTTAATGAGGCCATTTCCCCCGAGCAGGCCCGCGCAAATCCTTCAAAAAATTCCCCAAATTTTGGGCTGGACTGTTCTGCCGCCTCAATCACCGTTTGCTCGGCTTCGCTTAGTTCCGGCAACAAGCTAAGCCGCATGCGTGACCAGTCCGCCAACCGCTTTGGGCCTAGCTCAAACAAACCTTCTGACAACCGGCGCAATGCGCCTTGCCCCACCATTGCGCCGTGAATGGTCACCTGCCCCGTCGGTACAGCATGGCCAAATGCGCGGCGTCCGGTCATTTGGGCCAACCAGCCCGTGACAAGATACCCGTGATAAGCGTCTCCGGCGTGGGCCTGTGAACCGCCCGCAAAACTGCAGGCCTCATGGGCCGCGACCACCAGACGTTCCCAGATCGGGCTGGGGGTTACGCCTGCAAGACGCAGTGCCGCACAGATTTCAGCCAGCAGATCACTGTCCTGATCCAGAAACGCCAGCAGACCGGCATATTCGAGACTGGTCAGTACCTCTGGGGCCACAGCGGGGTCGCGCTGGCCATAGTCACTCAGATAGAAAATAATATGGGCCAGCTCATAGGCCGCCTTTTTGTTGGGCAAGGCAAAGGTTTCAGACCGGGCGATAAACCGATGCAATCGCTCAGCAAGTTCAGTCCCCTGCTGTTGCCCCTTAACACCGCGCCGTGCCAACAGCCGCGCGGCCTCACCCCTTTGTAAATCTGACAGCTCCGCCTCGGGCAGCCCTTGCCGCGCGACCCAATCGCAAAGCGCCTCTCCCTGAGTGCCGCCTGCGCCCAGATCCTCAAGGTCCAGACAGATCGACAGAAAGAACCGATAGTACTGCGGGAAAAATTCAAGCTGCACGCGGATGTCATCATAAAATGATGCATAGGGTGCCAGTGCAGCATCCTGAATTTCAGTCGACATGCTAGCCAAAATGCCCAGCCACTCGGCATTTTCTTTCAGCCAAAATACATCCCCCCGCGCCCGCCTGTGATCGGCAAACATAGAACTTAGCGCTACAAATCCGGAGGCGTTAACCTTGTCCGGCGGTACAAAAGAAAGAATATTCGACATGGGCTGCCTCCGGCAGGATTCTGCGCCGATCTTCGGGCGCAGAATCAAATTTAAGATTTGAAATTAGCAGCTTGTTGTAAACATCTCGACCAGATGTCCCGATGTCATATCCGCACCGGACGGGGCGCAGCTGGTGGTAAACAGCTCGACTTGGTGTCCCGATTTCATATCGGTACCAGAAGGAGCGCAGCTGGTGGTAAACAGCTCAACCAGATGTCCCGATTTCATATCGGTATCAGACGGGGCGCAGCTTGTGGTAAACAGCTCGACCAGATGCCCGGAATTCATATCGGCTCCAGACGGGGCGCAGCTTGTGGTGTACAGTTCAGTGCCCCCACCGATCGCCATTTCAGCGGGTCCCGAACTGGATCCGGTCGTGAACAGGTCTGTTCCAAACCCAGCATGGATCGAGGTCAGTGATGACGGGGCGACCGAGGAAAGTGTGTCTTCGACATAGGAAAGTGCAGTCATTGTGATGTCCTTTTCGAGGTTAAATTCTAGGGCAATTGCGACCAGTGGTTGCAATTACCAATCAATTAATCTCGAAAGTAGTTACTCATGCGTTAATTTCGCCCATGCCGTGAATTGCCTAAAGTTATCCACATATCTGGCCCGTCAAAATATGAGTAGAGCCATTTGAAAACATCCGGAAAAACCGAGAATGTCAGAATTCTATCCACATTCATTCTTGAGAAGCCAGAACACAGAATATTTGTGCAATGCCACAAAATTGGTCCGAATCAGGCACACTTTTAAGGTTATTTTAACGCGCGCTACCCTTGCCCCATTGCGCGGGATACGCGATAGCTGCGGGCTATACTTGCTTGGGGGCCAGCAATGAAAATCGCAACTTTCAACATAAACGGGATCAAGGCGCGTATCGACGGCCTGCCACAGTGGCTGGATGAGGCGCAGCCTGATGTCGTGATCCTGCAAGAGATCAAGTCGGTCGATGAAAACTTTCCGCGCGAGATATTCGAGGATCGCGGATATAATGTGGAGACCCACGGGCAAAAGTCGTTCAACGGGGTCGCGATCCTTTCAAAGCTGCCGCTCGAAGACGTGACGCGGGGCCTGCCGGGCGATGAGAACGACGATCAGGCCCGCTATATCGAAGCGTCTGTGATGGGTGACAACCAAGCCATCCGCATCTGTGGTCTGTACCTTCCCAACGGCAATCCGGTTGAATTGGACAGCGCGGGGGCCCCTGTCGAGGGCGGCAAATATGCCTACAAGCTGGCATGGATGCAGCGCCTGCAAAACCGCGCCAGCGCATTGTTGGCCGAAGAGACGCCGTTTCTGATGACTGGAGATTTTAATATCATACCGCAGGCTGAAGATGCCGCGAACCCGGCAGCTTGGCGTGAGGACGCCCTGTTTCGTCCGGAATCGCGCGCTGCGTGGCGGAGCCTGCTTGCTCTTGGTCTGACCGAAGCATTTCGCGCCCGGGTTCAAGGTCCGGGACACTATAGTTTTTGGGATTACCAAGCCGGAGCATGGAACCGGAACAATGGTATCCGCATCGACCACTTCCTGCTCAGCCCCGCCTGTGCGGACATGCTCCGCGATTGTCAGATCGACAAGGATATACGCGGACGGGAAAAGCCTTCGGATCATGTCCCGGTTTGGGTTGATTTGGAATTTTAGGCCAATTTTCAAGCGCGGCGGTTTCGGATCACGTCCATT
>JAPKCR010000531.1 GCA_026421135.1 Sulfitobacter sp.
GCGTCGTATAGACCCGTACCCGTGACTTTGGGGGCGGGATCAACCGTGTGTTCAACAGGGTTTCATCATCCGCATCTTTCAGTTTGGCCTGTTGTTCTTCATAGGCTTCGGCGTGCTTGGCTGACTTGAACTTTTCACGCAGGGTGTTGGCGGCGTTCATGCCGGTCCGCTGGCGATAGGTCGGGTTGAAACGGGCAAACGCAAACCAGGCTTCGTCCCATAGGAAAATCAGGTCGGGCTTGATCGCCAGACATTCTTCCATGACGCGCTCAACGTTATAAACCAAACCGTCAAAAGTACAGTTGGTCAGCAATAACATGCGCACCTGATCCAACTTGCCTGCGGCCTTTAGCGCCAGCAACTGATGCTTGATCTCGCGCAATGGCACGGCACCGTACATCGAATATTCGTTCAGCGGATAGCTGTCGAGGTAGCAAACCTGCGCACCCGCAAGAACCATCCCATAGTGATGCGATTTGTGGCAATCGCGGTCGACCAGCACGATGTCACCGGGGCGCACCAACGCCTGAACAACGATCTTGTTACAGGTGGACGTGCCATTTGTGGCAAAGAACGTCTGCTTTGACCCAAAGGCCCGCGACGCCAGTTCCTGTGCCTCTTTGATAGGCCCGTGCGGTTCCAATAGAGAATCCAGGCCCCCAGACGTGGCAGAGGTTTCAGCAAGGAAGATATTCGGGCCGTAAAACGCGCCCATGTCCTGAATCCAATGCGACCGGGTGATTGATTTACCGCGGCTGATCGGCATCGCGTGGAAAACACCGGTGGGTTGTTTGGAATATTCGACAAGCGCCGTAAAGAACGGCGATTTATTGCGAGCCTGTACACCGCGCAAGATGTTCAGGTGCAATTCCATAAAGTCTTCTTGGTTATAGAAAACGCGCCGACAAATCCCCAGATCAAGGCCAGCGATATCTTCGACTGACCGTTCGGTCACCAGATAGGCATCTAGTTCGGGGCGCACCTTGGCAATCATGCGGCACAGTTCGGGGCCATAGTTTTCCGGCTCTAGCTTGTCGATCTCGTCCTGACCGCCGGCACGGGCCAAATAGCGGGTCAAAATCCGTTCATCCATCTTGGATTTCAGTGTCAAACCCGGGCGGACGACGATCGCCTGGATGTTGTGGTTGAACAGCACAGCAATCAGCGCGTCTTCGATAGATTTCACGACAACCGCTTCATAATGAAACGGGTCTTCGACGCGGCGCATCCGGCTTACATTTGATTTCAGCCAGCGCTCTTGCTGTTCGCTCACGTCGTCGACGATCAGCACCTCGAAATACGGTTTGGTCAATGCACGCGCTTCGGGCGAAAGCATTGCTTCGTCGTCATGCTCTTCGTGGTCGATACTGTCGCGTTCCAGTGGAATTGACCGACGCCGGTAAGCCCCTGTCGTCAACGCGCGGGTGATGCGATTTACCGCAAATGACAGATCATCAAAGCTGTTGTGGTTCAACATTCGTTGCAGATGTTCGAACGCGGGCATGCCCGGAAATGCCCAATAGCATTCAACCATAGCCAGTGATCCGAATAGCTCTTGGCAATTTTTCCGCAGCTTTTCGATTTCTGTCGGCTTTGGCCCACGGGCCAGCGCCATAGCGGATTCGCGCAGCGCGCTCCACCGGTCTGAACGCAACTGAATTGCCGACGAATAGTCGTTCATAGAATGCATCACTCGTACTCCGCTATGGGCGTCTGGCTGCTGCATTCGTGACCCGACCAAAGGGTGGTCGGGTCAGAAAGCGGGCAACTTAGCCGCTGGATGTTTCCCCGCTGTCGGCATGTTCGCCGTGCTTTACGGGTGGGTTAGGTGTCGCTGCAGCTGGAACTGCAGGGGCAGGTGTTTGGGCTGGAGCGGTCGCTGTTCCGGCAGTCGGGTTTGGCAAGGGCTCCGGTGCGAATTCTGGTTGAACTGGCGCAAAACCGGGCATCGCTTCTTGGCCCTTGTAAACTGGCGCATCTGGGATCCGTTGCGCAGGCACATCAACATGCAGACCTGCACGGGTGCCTTGGTGGGGTATTTCAAGCGGACCAAGCGTGTTCAAATATGCATCTGTGCCACTGGTGCGATCATAAATCGAGAAATCAGTCGAACGGTCGCGGAAGGATTTCAGAACCTGACCCAGACCCTTCATGCCGGTTTCGCGCTGGCGACGGACCATCGACAGGTCGACCTCGATCGGGAACATGTCTTCTTGACCTGCGGATTGATGCAAAACCATCGACGTCGGATCAACGACCAGCGATTTGCCAACGCCGCCGGCACCTAGGCCGTTCACCGCGAAGACGTAGCATTGAAATTGGGCTGCGGTCGCGCGGGCAATTGCCAACTCGGCATCACGGTCGGTTGTGCCAGTCAGAACAGGCGTCAGCAGAACTTCGACGCCTTGGCTGGTCAGCTGACGCGTGGTTTCTGGGAACCACATATCATAACAGATCGACAGGCCGAAACGGCCAACTTCAGGCACGTCGAATACGCAGAATTCAGTGCCAGCTGCGATACCGGACTCGTAAGGCCGGAACGGGAACATCTTGGCATAGCGGCGAATGATCTCGCCTTCCGGGTTGATGACAACGGCAGTGTTGTAGACGCGGCCATCCTCGGGGTTTTTCAGGAACATTGATCCGGGGATCAGCCAAACGCGATGCTTGCGCGCGGCGGCTTGAAACTGCTCAAGCGTTTCATTTTCCTGTGGCAGGGCAAATCGATCCAGCGGGCCAAATGGGGCCAGTTCTGAAAACAGAACCATCTGTGTCCACGGGAAACGCGCC
>JAPKCR010000532.1 GCA_026421135.1 Sulfitobacter sp.
TCACATATTCAAACGCAGTCAGGGTCAAAATGCTCACGGAAAACTCAGAACTCACGCAATCGATCCGGGCGAAATTTGCGCATGTAGATCACTGTCCGTTTCAAGGACCGCGCATCTTTTTCGAGAACGCGGGCGGGGCATTGACCTTGAATGCTGTCGTTGAAACCTCCGCTCTTTTCGCGGCAATCCCTGATAATCAGGGGCGTGATAATCCGGCCTCTCATGCGCTGGTCGCGACGATCAAACAAGCCAAGGCGGATATGCGCGTTTTTTTCAACGCTCAAGGGGGTCAGTTCTTTGTCGGCGAAAGCGGGACTGAACTGACGTTCAGATTGATCCGGACTGCTGTTATGAACACGCCCAACGGGACAGTAATCGGCTCTAGCGTTGAGCATCCGGCCTCGCGCAGCGCAGCGCAGCATTGGGCTGGCATGTCGGGCAAGGAATATATCAGCGTGCCACATGATGATGTGACAGGTCAGGTCACACCTGCAGCCTACGCCGCCCTGATGACACCACAAGTGCGGGTCGCAACGATCCTGCACACTTCGCCTGTCACCGGTATCGCAAATGATGTTGTAGGTATCAGCGCCGCAATCCGCGCCGTAGCCCCTGATGCATTTATTTTTGTTGATGGCATTCAACACGCCAGCCATGGGCGCATCGACATAGCCAGCTATGACATCGACGGTTATGTGATCTCGCCCTACAAATTGTTTTCGCGCCATGGCTATGGCATCGCCTGGGCGTCGGACAGGCTAAGCGCGCTGTCGATTGAAACGCTCAAGGATGGGCCGGCCGGCAATTGGGAGATGGGCACTCGCGATACGGGGTCCTATGCCACGTTCAGTGACGTGGTGCGCTATTTCGAATGGCTGGGGCAGCAAGTTTCAGACGCAACCGACCCCCGTACCCAGATCGAAGCGGCCGGTGCCGCAATCCACGACCACGAAAAACTGCTGACTGATGCAATGCTTTTCGGCACAGGGAACCTTGCCGGTCTGGCGGACCTGCCAGATGTCACAATTCTCGGCGGCACCGACAACCCTGACCGCGAAGGTCTGGTCTGCTTCGCCCTCAAATCCGTCCCAGCTGCCGAAATCGTCGAAAAACTCAACGCCCAAGGCATACGCACCCATCTGCGCAAGGCAGATCACTATTCAGGCAACATACTGAAGCCGCTTGGCCTCGATGCCGCCGTGCGCGTCTCTCTCTGTCACTACAATACATTAGATGAAGTCCGCGCTTTGCTTACCGCGATCAAGGACATTGCTGAATAATCACTCCGGCTCTGCTTAATTTTGCAGATTGAACTCAAATTCGACGACACTTCCCTAGACACCGCTTGCCATATCTCTGCGCGCGTTCAAACATGCACTTATGACAAGCACACTCTCCGCCGCCATTATCGCCAAGCGTGACGACCTGATCGCGCTGACCCAAGATTTGATCCGCATCCCGACGCTAAACCCGCCGGGGCGCGACTATTTGTTGATCTGTGAATATCTCGACAAACGGCTCAAACAACACAGGTTCGAGACACAATTGATCCGCGCCCACGGCACCCCTGGGGACAGCGCGAAATATCCCCGCTGGAATATCATTGCCCGCCGTGAAGGCACCCGTAGGGGTGAAACGGTACATTTTAACAGCCACACCGACGTGGTCGAGGTCGGCGCCGGCTGGACGTTCGACCCATTCGGGGCCGAAATCTCGGATGGCAAGATTTATGGTCGTGGCACCTGCGATATGAAGGGCGGGCTGGCCGCATCAATCATTGCGGCCGAGGCGTTCATCGAAACACACGCAGACTTTGCTGGCGCGATCGAGATTTCCGGAACCGCCGATGAAGAATCAGGCGGATATGGCGGCGTGGCCTATCTGGCGGAACAGGGATTCTTTAACCCCGAACGGGTCCAGCACGTAATTATCCCCGAACCCCTGCAAAAAGACCGGATCTGTCTGGGCCATCGCGGTGGTTGGTGGGCCGAAATCGAGACTAAGGGCGAGATCGCCCACGGCTCTATGCCATTTCTTGGTGATTGCGCCGTGCGGCACATGGGGGCCGTGCTGGCAGAGTTCGAAAGCAAGCTTTTCCCCGCCATGGCTGCCCGCCACACGGACATGCCCGTCGTGCCCGAAGGGGCGCGAAGTTCGACGATGAACATCAATTCCATCCACGGCGGGCAAAAAGAAAACGACGATGATTTTGACGGCCTTCCCGCCCATTGCGTGCCGGATAGTTGCCGCATCACCATCGACAGACGGTTCTTGCTGGAAGAACCTTTGGACCAAGTCCGCGACGAAGTGCGCGCGCTGCTTGAAGGTTTGCGCGAAACACGGGTTGATTTCGATTACGAATTGACCGAGCTGAATTCGGTCCTTCCCTCAATGACAGATCGCGATGCACCGATCGTTCAAACGGTGGCCAACGCGATTCAGGATATTATGGGCAAAGCGCCGGAATACGTAGCCTCGCCCGGATCTTATGACCAGAAACACATCGACCGGATTGGCAAGCTGAAGAACTGCATCGCTTATGGCCCCGGCCTGTTGGAGTTGGCGCATAAGCCCGACGAATATATTGGAATCGACGATATGATCGACAGCGCTTGCGTAATGGGCGCTGCGCTTGAAACGCTGTTGTTGACGCCAGAATAGGCTCTATTCCATGGGAAAAGCGTGAGAAGCTGCAATTGCCAACCCATCTACGATAGCCGTCATGGCGGCACCGCGGTGTAACTCAGCCTGAGGAAATGCGCGGCGCATGGCCATGTCGATCACCC
>JAPKCR010000533.1 GCA_026421135.1 Sulfitobacter sp.
GCGGGCAAACCCTTAAAGGTCAGCGCGCCTGTGGACCGGTTCATGAGGTCAGAAAAATGGCTGGCTCGCTCAAACAACGCATCGGCTTGGTTACGGTAGAACCCTTTTATCAATAACTCTATCGGCATATTTGACCTTTTCCCTAATCAGATCAATGGACCGATCCGCCGAAACGTGTTGCCGGGCCAATGATCATTTTGACAGTTTCGCTAGGGAAAAATACTTGGCGTTTAAGGCAGCAAAACGGCTGCTTTCAGTCTAGGAAACGACAAGAGAGCGCACGTAGTTTCCAGTCGGTGATCAGTTCAATTGACTGCACTCATGAATTTCGCGGGAAATCGCATAGAAATACGATTAAAATTATATGAAATCAGCGAGTTACATGCACCAATCGGACTATGCCAGCCCAAGCTCGCAATTCCCGATTGGAAACATTAACCGCTTACGGGTCTAGACCTTAAAATCAGCGGGCCGCTTGGGCGCATCGTGAATGTCAGATTCGGCGGCGCGACGGGATGGTCGGTCATCACAAATGACGCGCGGCGCAAGACCGAGCTGAGCAGGACCATAATCTCGGTCTCGGCATATTGTGCGCCGATACAGATGCGCGGGCCGTCACCGAAGGGAATATACTGTCCGCGTGGATATTTGCGGTCAATGAATCGGTCGGCTTGGTATTCTGCCGCATTCTCCCAAAGCAATTCATTGCGGTGCAACGAATAAACAGGAAACATAATCACATCACCCTTTTTGAAGGTGACACCCTTAATCTCAGTCTCGCTCAAGGCGTCACGGGCGAAAAGCGCACCCGCAGGATACATGCGCAGTGTTTCGCGGACATGGGCCTGAAGACGCGGCATTTTTGGCAGCGCTTCAAAGGTGATCGGTCCCTTGGGACACGCTGCGATGACTTCTGCACGCAGGCTTTCTTGCACCTCGGGGTACATGGCCAAAAGATAAAGCCCCCAAGCCACCGTATTCGCAGATGTCTCGTATCCTGCTGCTACAAATGTAAGCAGGTTATCGACCGTTGTTTCAACGTCTTCAAGGTCGGTATCAAGCGCTTCGATCAGCAGGTCCAGAAAATCTTCGGGCACGTCATGGCGCGCGGACTGCCGATTGGCGATTACGTCGCGCGTCAATTTTCGCAGGTCCGTTATTGCCTTCTTGCTGCGCAGCCATTTCAGTCTGGGCACCCATTTGGGCAAGCCCATCAAATCAAACAGCGACATGTAACTAATGTAGTCTGTAAACCGCCGCATTCCCTGCCGGACGTCCTGTTTTGCAACAGCTTCGTTCCCCGAGAACATCACTCGCGAGATATTGGTAAGGGTTGCCTCTTGCGCAGCATCCGAGACATCAACCTCCCCGTTCGCATGAGCGAAAAAATCAGCAAGGTCATCCCCGGTCTTTGCAAAATGGCTGGTCAGGACTGGCAAGTTTCGCGCTGCGAAAAGTGGGGCATAACGGTGCCGCTGTTCACGCCATTTTTCGCCCTCCGCCAAAATCATGCCTTTGCCTACGGCTGGGCCAATGACGTTGTGGGTAAACTGAGACTTGGGAAATTTGCGTCCAACTCCTGCAAGCAACTCGGTGATCATCTCGGGGTCGCAAACGTAATGAATATTTGCGGGGCCTCTTAGATAGGTTTGCGTTCGGGACGCATCCGGGATCACCGAAAAGATGTTCGCGCCCGCTTTTTTGGCAAATGCGATCAGACCGATATCTTCTATCGCAAGCTCGGCCTCTACTGGGCTCTGTTGGTTTTTATCCATTCGAAGCGAGATACCCGATGCGTCGTTTAACCTCAATGGCTGGTCCCCCCAATGGACTTTCTTTAGGCACTGAAACCGCCAGACGGACCCGCGCCACATCGTCAGCGCTGGATCCGAAGTTGGATAGGCGCAGCTTGTTTCGCAGTCAGATATTGGTGTTCGATCTGAGTGCTGGTTGGCTCGTTATTGCGTGAAATTCTGGAATATTCGGTTCGGCACATGGTCGTTTCGCGCACATCTGTTTTTCAAAGGATGCCCGCGAATAGTCTATGGATGCTACGCAGCCGTCCCCATTATGTCACTCACAAAAAGAGGGGCTCAGTGAGCAGCCTAAGTGCTCACCCAGTGCGGCCCCCTTGCGTCAGCACGCCAAGCGTTTGGAAACCATGGGTTCCGGCGGCCACCGCGATCTTATGCGCAACCCGAAAGTTTTCCTCGAGTAAGCTATTCTGCTGGCCTGTATCTGCTAGCCTAAAGAACGCATTCCTACCCTTTGGCAGCGCACGGGCGGCTCGGCCAGAAATGACAACCGACCACTTCCAACGTCCAAGCAGACCGCCGTCGAATTGTTACCTTGCGTCACATTCGATACGCCGGTTTCACAGTCCGATCAGCCTCGACCAACGCACCCGACGGCGACAGTCCTTACCTCACTGCGGTTCCGACTACCTCCAACTGCGCGTTTGTCGAACCAGGCTATGACTGCTAATCCAGTTGGACCGGTTCGCTTACAGCAAGATCGATCAATATTGACCGTCCATCAACACGACACGGCTCAAAATCTCGCAGTGTTTGCCCGACTGAAAAATCGCTAAGGGTTCGAGCGTTCCGTTAGAGCCTCAGCCACATCCGTAAAAACCTGAATGAAACTTGTACGCAGTCAATCCTTGCGAAAGATGCCTTGGCCCTATGTTCGCAATACCAAATGTGCAATTCCCGATAAGAGAGAGAGGCGAAAGTAGAAGCTGATAGTTCTCGAGCGACAGGCAATCGATTACGCCA
>JAPKCR010000534.1 GCA_026421135.1 Sulfitobacter sp.
AGTACTCGAGTACCATTTTGTATTACTAGGACACGCACCGTGCCGCTGCGGTCCGAAGATTTTGCGCGCTATGCTGAAATTTGGGCCACGCCCGAAGTCGTAACGCATATTACAGGAAAACCATGGCCCAAGGCGCAATCTTGGGATGCATTTTTGCGCAATGCGGGGCATTGGCAGATCGTGGGATTTGGCCAATGGGCGATCCAACCGCACGGCACCCGCGAAATGGCAGGGCAGACTGGCTTTTTCTTTGGCTCCCGTGGGTTCGGGGATGATTTCGACCCGTTCCCCGAAGCAGGCTGGGTCTTGGCCCCCGACACACAGGGTAGCGGATTAGGTCTTGAGGCGGCCCGCGCGGCCCATGACTGGTTTGACCGTGTTGTCGCGGGGCGGACGGTTTGCATGATCGATCTGCAAAACGATGTTTCACTGCATTTGGCGGACGCACTGGGGTATGTTGCGCTGCGCGAAGTTACGGTTGAAGGCACAGATGTTTGTCTGATGGCGCGCAAAGGCCCGCCCGTTTAAAATCAACGGTATGCATCGCGTCTTGAAATTCGGCACATTGCCAAGGTATAGCCGATTAACGCACAAAAACACCAAGGGGCTTGGATATGCGCAGAGTAGTGGTGACAGGTTTAGGGCTAGTGACGCCGTTGGCCGATGGGGTCGAGGCAAGTTGGTCCAAAATATTGGACGGTCAATCGGGCGCGGGCCCGATCACGGGGTTTGATGCCAGCCGTCTGGTCACGCAATACGCTTGCGAGGTTCCTCTTGGTGATGGCACTGACGACACGTTCGATGCCAACAAGTATATGGAGCCGAAAGAGCAGCGCAAAGTTGATACGTTCATTCTGTTCGGTATGGCCGCTGCACAGCAGGCGATCGAAGATTCTGGATGGACGCCTACGGATCGCGAAGACCAAGAACGCACCGGCGTTCTGATCGGGTCGGGTATCGGGGGGCTGAACTCAATCGCGAATACGGCCATCATGATGCATGAAAAGGGCCCGCGCCGTGTCAGCCCGTTCTTTGTGCCTGGCGCATTGATCAACCTGATTTCGGGTCAGGTGTCGATTCGCTATGGTTTCCGGGGTCCGAACCATTCGGTCGTAACTGCGTGTTCTACCGGGGCGCATGCAATCGGGGATGCAAGCCGTTTGATCATCCATGGCGACGCTGACGTCATGGTTGCAGGCGGGGCAGAGGCCGCGATTTGCGAAATCGGCATTGCGGGCTTTAACGCGTGCAAGGCGTTGTCGACCAAGCGTGGTGATGACCCCAAAAAAGCCAGCCGCCCTTATGATGCGGACCGCGACGGTTTCGTCATGGGCGAAGGTGCAGGCATTGTTGTGCTCGAAGAGTATGAGCACGCCAAAGCGCGCGGTGCCAAGATATATGCCGAAGTTCTGGGGTATGGTATGTCAGGTGACGCCTATCACATCACGGCACCAGCTGAAGATGGCGATGGGGCTGAACGTTCCATGCGCAACGCATTGCGCGGTGCAGGCCTTGAGCCCAAAGACATTGATTACATCAACGCACATGGCACATCGACCATGGCAGACGTGATCGAGCTGGGTGCCGTCGAACGGATGCTAGGGGATGCTGTTGAAGGCGTCACGATGTCATCGACTAAATCGGCGACAGGACACCTTTTGGGTGCTGCTGGCGCTATCGAGGCGATTTTTTCGATCCTTGCGATCCGCGATCAGGTGGCACCACCAACGATCAATCTGGATAATCCTGCGGTTGAGACAAAGATCGATCTGGCCCCGAACAAAAAGGTCGAACGTAAAATTAATGTCGCGCTTAGCAACTCGTTCGGGTTTGGCGGCACTAACGCGAGCGTGTTGTTTGGAAAGATTTCCTAATGTGGAGACATATCGCGTCTAACGCAGTGACGTTCCTGATTTTGGCGCTGTTCCTTTTGGGCGGCGTCATTATTTGGGGGCGGGGGCAGTATGATGAGCCCGGACCGCTGTCGCAGGCGATTTGCTTGCAGGTCGAGCGCGGATCGAACATGCGGGCTGTGGGCGATAACCTTGCCCAGCAGGACGCGGTAAGTTCGGCTGCAATTTTCCGGCTTGGTGCCAAATACGAAGAAAAGACGCAGGCGTTGAAGGCCGGTAGTTTCTTGATCGAACCAGAAGCGAGCATGAAGGAGATCGTGGATACTGTCACACGGGGTGGGGCCAGCACATGCGGCACTGAAGTTGTGTACAGGATCGGGGTCAACCGGATCAGTACGCAGGTGCGCGAGTTGGATCCTGCAACGAGCCGTTTCATCGAGCGGGCTGAATTCACACCGGGCGTAGATGACGTTCCAGAGGTTTATACGCAGACCAAAGCCAATTCCGACACACGGTTCCGTATCGCCATGGCAGAGGGTGTGACCAGTTGGCAGGTGGTCGAGGCGTTGAAATCCATTGATTTGTTGGATGGAGATATTGCCGAAATTCCCGCAGAGGGCACATTGGCACCGGACAGCTATGAGGTAACGCAAGGCCAGAATCGCAATACCATTCTTGCGGCGATGCAAGCCTCGCAAGAGCAGCGCCTGGCCGAGGCGTGGGACGCACGTGATCCCGGTCTGCCGGTCGAGACACCGGAAGAAATGCTGATCCTTGCGTCAATCATCGAGAAAGAGACGGGCGTGCCGGAAGAACGTCGGCAAGTGGCCAGTGTGTTCATCAACCGATTGAACCAAGGGATGCGGTTGCAAACCGACCCCACCGTGATTTACGGGATCACTAAGGGCGAGGGTGTTTTGGG
>JAPKCR010000029.1 GCA_026421135.1 Sulfitobacter sp.
GCAAGCCGATAAGCGGTGAAGAGGCCGAACGTATTGGCATGGTGTCGATGTGCGTCGAGGATGACGAACTTGAACAGATCTCGATTGATACCGCGACTGAAATGGCCACGGGATCGCAAAGCGCACTTCGCTGGACCAAATACTCACTGAACAACTGGCTGCGTCAGGCCGGGCCTATCTTTGACGCTTCGACCGCCCTGGAGATGCTGGGATTTATGGGCGATGACGTAAAAGAAGGTGTACTTTCACACCGCGAAAAACGCGCGCCAAATTTCCGCAAAGATTGCCCGCTCTAGGTCAACCAACAACAAGGGAGGCCACCATGTCTGACGCTGTCTATACGGAAATTGCCAGAGCCTATGCCAAAGCAGCACAAGTGGCACCGGGACTGAAGGCACGGTTTGACAAAGCGGGTTTTGACCCATCCAAGGTTTCATCACTGGCGGATCTCTCCCGCCTGCCGGTGATGAAAAAAGAGGAGTTGCTTACGCTCCAAAGAGCGAACCCGCCTTTCGGCGGGTTCCTCGTCGCCGATCCCAAAGAGGTATCGCGCATCTATGTGTCTCCGGGCCCGATATTTGAGCCGTCGTTGCCCGGTGTGGGCGGCCATGGGCTTGACCTGTTGTTCAGATCTGCAGGGATCACAAATGCCGATATCATCCTGAACACTTGGGCCTATCATCTTGTCCCCGCGGGCCTACTGTTTGATGAGGCGGCGCAGGTCGTTGGTGCGACCGTGATTCCGGGAGGAACCGGAAACCGTGAATTGCAGGCCCAGATCATTCGCGAAACCGGTGTTACGTCGATCTGCGCCAGCACTGCGTTTTTTCTGGCGTTGGCCGACAAGGTGATCGAAACCTATGGCCGCGAAGCCTGGACCGTGAAATCCGCCTTTCTTGGTGGAGAAATGGGCGACTGGATGGCCAAGCGTCGCCGGATCGAATCCGACTATGGTGTAAAAACCTGGGCGGCCTATGCCACCGCCGATCTGGGGCTTGTCGGCTATGAGGACGGTGGCGAAGGGTATCTGGTTCACCCCGACCGGATCGTGCAGATATGTGACCCCGAAAGCGGCACGCCATTGGCGGATGGCGAAACAGGCGAGATCGTCGTCACCGCGCGCCAAGCCGACTGGCCGATGATCCGGTTTGGCACTGGCGACAGTGCCTATGCGCTGGAAAGTGAGGCGGATGGTCGAGTCACCCGACTTTCGGCCATTCAGGGGCGGGTCGGTGCCGCAGTAAAAGTGCGCGAGATATTCATCTACCCCCGGGCAATCGAAGAAGTTGTGATTGCGGTATCAGGGGCCATCGCAGCGCAGGCTGTGGTCACGCGCGAAAATGATCGTGATACAGTGCGCCTGCATCTGGTTCTGGACCACGGCACCGACAAGGGCACCACCACAAAGGCCGCAGCAGATGCGTTTCAGAGGACCGCGCGCATCCGTGCTGACAAGGTGGAGTTCATCGACCAACTGCCCGAAGATGCCGAATTGATTGTTGATCGCCGGGATATGTGAAGTCTTAGCAGAAGACACGACGACTGCGCACCGGGTCAATTATCACTGTACTGTGCCACAAAACTTCTTACGCCATTATCCGCCTCGCACCAGACCTTGCCGCCGCTATTTTCTTCAGTATGAAATAACGAGATCGAGCTTCCCAGTGTAACCGGCGCCAGACCCCGGAAGGAAAAGCGGCGGGGTGGTTTACCGGCGATTTTAGCAGCGAGATTTAGCAACAGCGTGGCCTGCAACGGACCATGCACCACAAGGTCGACATAGCCTTCGGTGTTGCGGGCATAGTCCTGATCATAATGGATACGATGAGAATTGAAGGTCAGGGCCGAGTAGCGAAACAACAATAACGGATCAGGTGTCAGCTTGCCCAGTTGGGTGCCCCGGTTCGTATCGCTCTGCGATGCTGGCTTGGAGCTTGGGGGATTACCGGTCTTTGGAAAATCTCTGAAAACGAGATCCTGGCGTTCAGATATGCACAGGCGATCCTGCGAGAAGAATTCCTGCTCGACCGTTACAAAGATTAGAGGTCCGCTTTTCCCATTTTTAGCAACAACGTCCGAAACCCTTGAAATCCGGGTCACCGGCGAGTCTGAAGAAAGTCTTTGGTGGTGGATGATTTCACCTCCGGCCCACATCCGGGCAGGAAGCCGCACAGGCGGCAAAAAATCACCTTTTTCGGCGTGACCGTCCTCTGAAAGTTTACTTTTATGGGTGGCCGACACGGTGGTACACCAATGAATGCCCAATGGAGCTCCTCTCCCCTCAAGCCACAGGAATGGATCAAGTGTGGCGCAAAACCTGTCGACCAGCGAATTTGTCAAATAATCGCCGACCTTTTCGGACCTTCCGACCCAGTCCTTGAGGGAGGGTAAATCAATTTCTTTGGTCATTGGCTCAAAAAGACCTTGGCATTCCAAGGATATGCTCGCCGACATAAGACAGGATCAGATTGGTTGAGATCGGGGCGACTTGATATAGTCGAGTTTCGCGGAACTTGCGCTCGACGTCGTATTCGCGAGCAAAGCCAAAGCCACCATGGGTCTGGATGCAGGCATTGGCAGCCTCCCAGGAGGCGTCGGCGGCTAACAGTTTGGCCATATTGGCCTGCGCGCCGCAATCCTGACCTGCGTCAAAGCGTTTGCACGCCTCAAACCGCATTAGATTAGCGGCCTCAATGGCGACGTAGGATTTTGAGATTGGAAATTGAACACCCTGATTTTTCCCGATGGGACGGTCGAAAACCACCCGCTCACAGGCATAATCGCGCGACTTTTCAACGAACCAATAGCCATCACCAATACATTCCGCAGCAATCAGGGTTCGTTCTGCATTTAGCCCATCAAGAATATGGTGAAACCCGCGCCCCTCTTCGCCGATCAGGTTTTCGGCAGGGATTACGAGATTGTCAAAAAATACCTCGTTGGTTTCGTGGCCCACCAGATTGTCGATCGGCTGGATCTCCATCCCGTTGCCGATGGCGTCCTTCAGATCGACAATAAAGATCGACATGCCATGTGACTTGCGTTTGACGTCGGCCAGCGGTGTTGTGCGCGCCAGCAGGATCATCAGGTCAGAATGCTGCAACCGGCTGATCCAGACCTTCTGGCCGTTGATCACATAACGGTCGCCCTTTTTCACGGCGGTGGTCTTCAGCTTGGTGGTATCGGTGCCAGTTGTCGGTTCAGTCACCGCCATGGATTGCAGCCGCAGTTTGCCCGAGGCGATGCCCGGCAGGTATTGCTGCTTTTGCACATCCGAACCATGTCGAAGCAAAGTACCCATATTGTACATCTGACCGTGGCAATGGCCAGCGTTGCCGCCTGATCGGTTGATCTCTTCCATCACGATGCTGGCCTCGGTCAGGCCAAGACCCGAGCCGCCGAATTCTTCGGGGATCATCGCCGCCAGCCAGCCGGCCTCGGTCAGAGCATCGACGAATTCTACGGGATATGTTTCCGCGGCACCGTGTTTGCGGTAATATTCAGGGGGAAATCCGGCACAAAGCGAACGTAGCGCGTCACGCAGGTCATCATGGGTATCGGGGGCCGAGGTTTTCACTATAATCACGCTCCATTCTTCGGATCGGCGGTTGCGTCCGACACACTCCCCGGTCCGAATTCTTCCAGTATTTGTTGGGTATGTTCACCAAGGCGCGGCACCGGAGCCATCTGTGGCTTCCAGCCTTGTCCGCTCGTCGGGGTCAGCGCGGGCATCGCGCCCGCTGGCGTGTCAATCTGTTGCCAACGCCCGCGCGCGGCCAGCTGCGGATGCGCCCACAGCCCGGCCATATCTCGCACTTCGGCGGTGCCAATCCCGGCCCTATTTAGCCGTGACAGCGCCTCGGTCGTGGTAAGTTTTGGCAATACGTCACCAATCACCCCCGCGATTACATCACGATGATCTGAGCGCCTGGAATTGCCAACAAACCGAGGATCAAGCGCCATGTCCGGGCGTTCCAGCACCTGTTCGCAGAACGCCTTCCATTCGCGATCATTTTGCAACCCGAACAGCACCTGACCATCCGAGGTTTCAAACGGACCATAGGGATAAATCGTGGCATGTCCGGCACCGGTGCGCGGCGGCGGGGGTGCGCCATCATAGGCATAATACATCGGATAACCCATCCATTCGGCCATCGCTTCGAGCATCGAGATTTCGATATGATCGCCCGCCCCGGTCTTTGCGCGCATCAAAAGCGCGGCCAGGATCGAATGATAGGCAGTGACCCCGGAGCAGATATCGGCGATGGATATGCCGGACTTCGCGGGCGAGTTGGGGGTACCAGTAATCGACAAAAATCCGGCCTCGGCCTGAATAAGTAGATCATACGCCTTGCGCCCGTCATATGGCCCACCCGGCCCGAAGCCGGAGATCGAACAGGTGATCAGGCCTGGATTGTCTTTGCGCAGCTCGGCCTCTCCCAGACCCAGCCGTTCGGCAGCACCAGGCGCAAGATTTTGCACAAACACATCGGCACGCGACAGGATGGATTTCAGCGTGGCAATCCCATCGGGCGATTTCAGGTCCAGCGTCAGGCTCTCCTTGGAACGATTGCCCCAGATGAAATAGCTGCTTTCACCATTAATGCGGGTGTCGTAATTGCGGGCAAAATCGCCGCCATCGGGGCGTTCAACCTTGATCACCCGCGCACCCTGATCGCCCAATAACCGCGTGCAATAAGGGGCGGAAACCGCCTGTTCCAGACTAACCACCAGGATACCGTCCAGCGGTCGCATCCCAGCACCATTGCACGGCGGTGCGGTCATCAGCCTGCCCCCGGCCCGCTGGTTTCGAGGATTTCCTCTTCGACGCGCTGCCAGATATCATAGGATATGGGGTTTTCGCTTTCCTCAAGGATATGGCCAACCAGCCCGATGGCGCGGGCCATCACACCAAAGCCACGCACAATTTTCCAGGGGAAGCCAAACTCGCAGCAGATCGCGCCAATGGCACCGGTGGCATTGATCGGCAGCATCTTGCCAGATCGGGCCTCGGCCTCGGTCTGGATTTTCTGCATTAAGGCGACGTACTCGCCGGATTTGCCGTTCTGGGCGGCAATTTCGAACAATCGCGGCGTGCGTGGGTCAACGGGTTTGTGCACAGGATGCCCCAGCCCCGGCACGATGGCCTTGCGGTCGCGGAAACCGGCCACCGTTTCAACCGCCAGCGCATCCAGATCAACACCGGTGCCCAGCTTGTCGTGTGGCAACGCCTCGTAGAGCATCTTTGACGCGCCTTCCATCGAGCCGACAAACACCGTGCCCAGCCCGCAAAGCCCCGCCGCCACTGCTGCCTGCAACGATTCCGGCGCGCCCATATAGGTCATCCGCGCGGCAATCGCCGACGGGGTGATGCCGTGTTCGACCAGAGTTATCACGATGGCATTGAAGACCTTGGATTCCTCAGGTGTCGCCTTTCGCCCAGTCAGTTGCAAAAACGCCAGATCACCCAGGTTCATATGCCCCAAAATCTCATTGGGCAGATCCAGCCCGCGCACAGAGATTTTATCAGCAGTGCTCCAGCCAATTGAAGAGGTCAATTTATCCTTGCGTTTTCCCATCAGACCGGATCCCACGAAAACACATCGGCTGACACTTCAAGCGGCATGAAATCGGCCTTTAAAGCAGGGATCGCATGATTGGCGATTGCCTCGGGTGTCCAGCCATCGCCGGAATGCACAGACCGGATCGGGCGGGGCTGATTAACCAGGAATATCTCGTTGTTACGCACCGCAAAAATCTGGCCAGTGACATCTGCGGCCCTGTCGGACGCAAGATAGACAGCCATCGGCGCGACCTTGGCAGGGGTCATCTGCTTGAGTTTCTCAACCCGCGCTTCCTGCTCGGGAGTGTCCACCTTGATTGACGAAATCATCCGGCTCCAAGCGAAAGGCGCGATGCAGTTTGACCGCACGTTCCATCGTTTCATATCCAGCGCGACGGATTTGGAAAACGCCGTGATGGCCAGTTTTGCCGCAGCATAATTTGCTTGGGCAAGGTTTCCAATCAGGCCTGAGGTTGACGTCATGTGCACCAACGCACCGCTTTCTTGAGTGCGGAAGTGATCCGCGGCAGCCCGGCTGGTATTAAATGCACCGTAAAGATGGACCTTCACCACAGCGTCGAAATCCTCGTAGGTCATCTTGTGAAAAAACCCATCGCGCAGGATGCCGGCGTTGTTGACCACTGCGTCAATACGACCGAACTCCCTGACCGCCAGATCAACCATCTCGCGGGCCGCATCGGGATCGGCCACACTGTCTGCGTTGGCGACGGCAGACCCACCTGCGGCGGTTATTTCATCGACGACTTTTTGCGCGGCCAGCTCGGTCTGTCCCGTGCCCTTCAGCGATGCACCCAAATCGTTGACCACCACCGCAGCCCCGGCGGCAGCAGCAGCCAGCGCAATATCGCGCCCGATGCCGCCCCCAGCCCCGGTCACCAGAACAACCTTGCCATCCATTATCTTTGTCATCTTTTTCCCCTCACTTTGCCTTGCGGTACTTTTCCAGCCCGCCAGTATGCATCACCCGGCCCATCAAAGGAGCCCCGATGATTGTTTCGGCTTTCTGCGCGGCAAGGATCAGTTTATCCAAGTCAATGCCGGTTTCGATCCCCAGTTCGTGACACAGGAATACCATATCTTCGGTGCTGACATTGCCTGCCGCTCGGGCGTGGCCATGACCGGCAAAAGGACATCCCCCAAGTCCCGCAACCGAGCTTTCGAACATGTCCACACCCATGCTGAGTGCGGCATAGACATTGGCGATACCAAGCCCGCGCGTGTCATGGATATGCATGCCGAGGCGGGCCTCGGGGGCCATGTCGCGCAGTGCTCCGATCATGCGTTTGACCGCTTCGGGGTTGCCCCAACCCATCGTGTCAGCGATCACAAGAATTGGCAACGGGATGTTTTCATCGGCGCACAGATCAAGGATGAAACGGAAATCGTCTAGCACCCGTTCCTGCGGAATCTCGCCTTCGAAATTGCAGCCAAATGCGGTCATCACATAAGCCGCGTCAACTGTCAGCCCCTCGGCTTTGTAAAGCTTGACCCATTCACGCTGTTTCTCGCGCATTTCCATTGATGAGGCGTTGTTGTTCTTCCGCGAAAACCTATCGGAGGGGTAGAAAAGCAAGCGCGGGTCGATATCGACATCATGCGCGGTCATCGCCTTGCGAAACCCTTTGTCGTTCAGCCAAAGCGCCGTGTAATTGACACCGGGCACGCGTTTGATGCGTTGAAACAGCTCTCCCGTGTCAGCCATTTGCGGCACGTATTTCGGACTGACAAAGCTACCGACCTGAATACGTTTCAAACCTGTGTCGGACAGCAGATCAATGAGCTCAATACGCTGCTCGATAGGATAAATCGTTTTCTCGATCTGGAAGCCTTCGCGCGGGCCTTCCTCGCGGATTTCGACGAATTTGGGAAAATCGCTCATTTCGGTTCGCTTTCATTAGGGGCAATTTCGGCGATGGTCTGACCGCGGTCGACCATCATGCCTTTGGTTACAGAAATGTTGATGGCGATTCCTGCCGCTGCAGCCTTTATCGATATTTCCATCTTCATGGATTCCATAACGGCGATTACATCGCCTTCGGCGACCAAATCTCCATCAGAAACAACAACATCAACGATCATACCGGTGAGCGGGGATTCCACCATCCGCTCGGCTGCCCCTTCACTGCCCGCAAAAGCCAGGGGCGGGGCGGCGTGAAACAGGCGGCGGGCGTCGGCCGTGGTGATTTCGATAGCATTGCCGGTGACGCGGGCATCCAGCATCAGGGTTTCGCCGTTATGGGTAACGCGCCAGCGCCCTGTTTCCAGTTTAAGACAGGTCAGGGACAAAGGCACTTCATTCGCATCAAAAACGGTAAAATAACCGCCCGACCCAATCGGGCCTACGCGCAGTTCTTCGTGCTTGGCACCCTTCTCCGATCCCATCAGGGTGACACGCTGGTCCGCCTCGACCAAAGCATCGCCTGCGTTTAGCCGCCAGCCAGTAAAGGTCGAACGATTGCTCCAAGGATTGGTGGTGTCGTCAGTTCGCCCGTTGCTGACAAATAGCACGGCTGCGACAGCGCGCCACAGGTTGGCGGTTGCGTCTGCCGGAGGTGTGGTCAGCGCATCAAGGCGGGTGTCGATCCAGCGGGTATGCACGTTCATCGCGGCAAATTCGGGATCGCGCGCCAGCGCCGTCAGGAAACTACGGTTTGACTGAACGCCCGCGACGATGGTGTGATCTAACGCCTCGGCCAGCCGGGCCAGCGCCGTTTCGCGGTCGACCGCGTGAACAATAAGCTTGGCAATCATCGGATCGTAAAACGGGCTAACCTCGTCGCCGGTTTCGACACCGCTGTCGATGCGGATGCCCTTGGGCAGCGATAGGGTGGTGATCTTGCCGGTTGAAGGCGCAAAGTTATTGGCGGGGTCTTCGGCATACAGCCGCGCCTCGACGGCGTGGCCAGTGCAGGTGATATCACCTTGGGTGATCCCAAGGCCCGCGCCCTGGGCAATGCGCAGATGCATCGCCACCAGATCAAGGCCGGTGATCGCTTCGGTCACCGGGTGTTCGACCTGAATCCGCGGATTAACCTCGAGGAAAAAATAGTTGTCGCCCGCGACCAGAAACTCAACCGTACCCAATCCACGATAGTTCAAGCTCTCTCCCAGTTTCACCGCATCCGTTGCAATCTGGTCAAGCAAGGTACGTGGCAGACCCCATGCCGGAGCTTCCTCGATCACCTTTTGATGACGGCGCTGCAGAGTGCAGTCGCGTTCAAACAGATGCACCACATGGCCCGCGCCGTCGCCCGCAATTTGCACCTCGACGTGTCGCGCGGCAGGCAGGAAGCGTTCCAGCAACATGCCCTCGGACCCGAATGTGGACTTCGCCTCACGCAGGGCCCCTTCGATGTCTTGCACCAATGTGTTCTCAGTTTCGACCAGACGCTGACCGCGCCCGCCACCGCCACCAACAGCCTTGAGAAGCACCGGGAAGCCCATCTCGCGCACTGCGGCGGCAATTTCGGCGGGGTCGGATTTGGCACCGCTCGCGCCAGAGACCACCGGAACGCCTGCCGCAATCGCCGCGTCTTTGGCGCTGGCCTTGTCACCGAAACGATCCAGCGTTTCGGCCGTTGGGCCGACAAAGATCATCCCGGCGGCTTCGACAGCATTGGCAAAATCCGGATTCTCGGCCAGAAAGCCATAGCCGGGATGGATCGCATCGGCACCCACTTGGCGCGCGGCGTCAAGCACAGCGTCGATCCTGAGGTAGCTTTCGCTGGCCGGCCCCGCCCCGATCAGGATGGAGCGACCAATTTCGCGCACATGCAGTGCGTTCGCGTCTGCCTCTGAGTGAACGCCCACGGGGGTGATACCCTGCGCGCGCGCGGTGCGGGCAATTCGGCAGGCAATCTCGCCACGGTTGGCAATGAGCAATGTATTGATTTTCATGATACTCTCCTCAGAACCGGAACACGCCAAAATTGGTTTCAACTTTCGGTCGCCGCGAGGCGACATCCAGCAGCAACGCCAGCACATCACGGGTCTCGGAGGGTTCAATCACGTTGTCGGCCCACAGATTTGACGCAAAATTATAGGCACCCTGGAAATCTTCGTATTCCTTGCGAACCGGAGCCTTAAAGACTTCTTCTTCTTCAGGGGTCCATGTCATGTCGTCGCGTGCCAGAATTTGCGCGCGCACCTGTGCCAAAACACTGGCGGCCTGTTCCGGCCCCATGATTGCCGAGCGCCCCGAGGGCCACATGAACATCGCGTCTGGTTGAAATGGACGGCCTAGCATCGCCAGATAGCCGGCACCATAAGACCCACCGGTAATCACCGTATATTTTGGCACCCGGGCCGACGACATGGCGGTGATCATCTTGGCCCCGGCCTTGGCGATGCCGGCCTGTTCGGCCTCGCGGCCGACCATGAACCCATTCACATCCACCAGAAACACCAGCGGAATGTCGCGTTGAACACAAAGGTTGATGAAATGCGTGGCCTTCAGTGCCGCCTCGACGAACAGCACGCCAGTGTTGGCAAGGATGCCAACCTCGTGGCCATGAATGCGCGCCCAGCCGGTCATCATGGTGTCGCCATACAGCGGTTTGAATTCGTGAAAATCGCTACCATCCACAAGGCGGGCAACAATCTCGCGGTTGTCGGTGGGCACTTTGGCATCGCGGCTGACGATGCCGTGAATATCCTCAACCGGATAAGCGGGAGGGATGGCCGCGGCAGGGGTTTTTCGGGGGCTCGATATTTCCCCTAAATGCGATACTATCTGGCGAGTGATGGCCAGTGCGTGGGCGTCATCTTCGGCCAGATGGTCGGTAACTCCCGACACCGAGCTGTGCATTTTGCCCCCGCCCAGCGTTTCGGCGTCTACCTTTTCGCCGGTCGCAGCAAAAGTTAGCTCGGGTCCGCCAAGATACATGAAGCCTTGGCCGCGCACGATCACAATCTCGTCGCAAAGCGCCGGAATATAGGCTCCGCCCGCCGTACATGGCCCCATGACCACAGCAATCTGTGGCACGCCGTCCCCCGACATGCCAACCTGCTGGTGAAAGATCGAACCGAACTGGCCCTCGTCGGGAAAGATATTTGCGATTTCGGGCAAGAACGCCCCTCCGCTGTCGACCAGTGTAATCACGG
>JAPKCR010000535.1 GCA_026421135.1 Sulfitobacter sp.
CAGATCCTTTTAGACCTGTATGGTTTATATAGGGTAAGTGGACCTAAAAAGCAAAGATTTGATGTATCTGGCGCACTAGACTGGGTTTTATGGGCGAAATTGGCGTAGATCACCGCATCATCGGGCAAAAACGGTGTGGGCTTGCCGAGCGGCTACTGGACGTCGCGGCGTCGATGGGGCATAGGTACATCAAAGCTTCAGGAGACCTTTATGGGCATTCTATCTTCCTTTTTGCGTGGCGTAACATGGTGGAACGGCCAGACGCTGAACACTCAGTTCTTTACCTGGCGCAAAGGCACCAAGGTGGGCGAAGATGCCCAAGGCAATATTTACTATCGCAATGTCGACGACAGCAAACGCTGGGTGATCTTCAACGGAGAGGTGGAAGCCTCGCGGGTGAACCCTGATTGGCATGGTTGGTTGCACCACACATGGGATGAAACCCCGGTCGACCGCCCAATGGTTCATAAAGCATGGGAAAAGCCGCATCAGGAAAACCTGACCGGCACACCACTGGCCTATGCGCCAGCAGGGTCAATCCGCCGCACAAAACCGGCAGACCGCGGCGATTACGAGGCTTGGAGCCCGGAATAATCCATGCGCGAAGACATGCCCGAAATCAGGATGGGCGGTGTCGTGTTGCCCGCCCTTTTACTTTTCCGACGGGGATGTCATTAGCAACACGCAAGGGGCGGTCTGCTTGATCTCTCTTTTGTTGAAATTTGTTTCGAGCCGAGGAAATAACTGATGCGCAAGATTCTGATTATGTTGGCACTGCTTGCCGCCCCGGTTCAGGCGCAGCAAGTGACCAGTGCTGACGGTGCCGTTTTGCGCGCCCTCGATAAGATATCCGGCACATCCAAAGACCTTGAGGTCACACGTGGTCAGACAATCCGTGTTGGCAACCTTGAGGTTCAGATGAACGATTGCCGCTTTCCGTCTGGCAACCCCGCTGGCGATGCTTTCGTAGAGTTGGAGATCAAAGAAGTCGGGAACGAAAATCGCCTGTTTTCCGGCTGGATGATTGCATCGGCCCCCGCATTGTCGGCGCTCGAGCACCCACGCTATGACATCTGGGTCATCCGCTGCACAACCTCCTGAGGAGACGCAGGTGCAGGACTCACAAAGTCAGCTATAAGGTGCTGCGCGACCTCTAGTTGCTGGTGATAGGCATCGCGGGTAATCTCTATCGCGCCCAATGATGCCAGATGCGGTGTCAAAAACTGAGTATCGAACAGTTTGAACCCACCCCGTTTCAACCGGTCGATAAGGCAGGCCAATGCAATCTTTGACGCGTTATCGCGGCGCGAGAACATGCTTTCCCCGAAAAACGCGGCACCCAGCGTGACGCCATAGACACCACCGACAAGTTCATCGCCGTCCCATACCTCAAGGGAATGTGCCACTCCTCGGTCGAAAAGTGCTTGATACAGGGCGAAGATTTCAGCGTTGATCCATGTGTCATCGCGGTCGGCACAGCCGCGCACGACATCCGCAAACGCGGTATCAATTGTAACCGTAAAATGGGTGCGGCGCATAACGCGCGCCAAACTGCGCGAGATGTGAAACCCGTCAATCGGAAACACACCGCGCAGGCGCGGATCGACCCAGAAAAGGTCCGGGTCGTCGCGGTGTTCGGCCATCGGGAAAATTCCCACGGAATAGCCTTTTAACAGTAGTTCTGGCGTCAGATCAGGCATTGCCCAAGTTGGTTTCAAGCCAATGTTCCAACCAGTGGATATTGTAATCCCCGGTCAGGACATCGTTTTCTTGCAATAGCGCGTGAAACAGCGGGATCGTCGTATCGACCCCATCAACGATCAATTCGCCCAAGGCACGGTTAAGACGCGCCAAGGCTTCTGGGCGGTCGCGGCCGTGCACGATCAGCTTGCCGATCAAGCTGTCGTAATATGGCGGAATTCTATAGCCGTCATACAGTGCGCTGTCCATTCGCACACCAAGGCCGCCAGGGGCATGATACTGCGTGATCCTGCCAGGGCAGGGCGAAAAGTTGGGCAGTTTTTCTGCGTTGATCCGAACCTCGATCGCGTGGCCGTTGATCTTGAGGTCTTTTTGATGGAATGACATGTCCATCCCAGATGCCACGCGAATTTGTTCGCGCACCAGATCGACGCCAAAGATGCCTTCGGTCACAGGATGTTCGACCTGCAAACGGGTGTTCATTTCGATGAAATAGAATTCGCCGTTTTCATACAGAAACTCGATTGTGCCCGCGCCGATGTAGTTGATGTTCGCACAGGCGTCAGCACAGACCTTGCCAATTTTGGCACGCTCTTCGGGCGTGATCGTGGGGCCTGGTGCTTCTTCAAAAACTTTTTGGTGACGACGTTGCAGTGAGCAATCGCGTTCGCCCAAATGCACCGCTTGGCCTTTGCCATCGCCAAAAACTTGGATTTCGATGTGGCGCGGTGTGGTCAGGTACTTTTCGATGTAAACTTCGTCGTTGCCAAAGTTTGATTTGCCCTCAGCCCGCGCGGTCATAAATGCGCTTTCCATGTCAGCAGCGGTTTGCGCCACTTTCATGCCCTTGCCGCCGCCGCCAGCCGTTGCTTTGACGATGACAGGATAGCCGACCTCTTCGCCGATGCGCTGCGCGTCTTCAAGTGTGGGCACGCCGCCGGCTGAACCTGGGACACATGGCACGCCAAGCGCTTTCATGGTGTCTTTGGCCGTGATCTTGTCGCCCATGACGCGGATGTGTTCGGCTGTCGGGCCGATGAACTTTAGGCCATGATCTTCGA
>JAPKCR010000536.1 GCA_026421135.1 Sulfitobacter sp.
CGCCGCAAAGAAGTTTTTGTCTATTTTCATCATGCATGAGGTGGCGAAGATAAGCATGGCGATTGCAAGTGGCAGCAAAAGGGGTCGCAACAGTAATCCTTGCTTGCCAAGCGCCAAGGCCAAGCCGATTGTAAATCCCGCTGCTTCTCCTAGGATGCCAATCCAGAGCAGTGTTATGATCCCCCCACCTTCTTTCACGATCAACCATGCGACGGGCAACAACGACACACGGACTATGTTGGCCATCATCTCGTTCTTCGTATGCCCTGCTGCAAGCGCGACAATCGCACAGCCACCCTCAAAAACGCGAAACGCATGTAGCATAGCAAGCCAAACCAGCAGCGGTGTTGCCGCGGCATATTTGTCTCCCAAAACCGCTACCAAGAACGGGCCGCCAAAAAGTGCAATGCTTGCGACCATTCCACAACCCAGAAGGATATGTGCTTGCAAGACCGCAATCGCCATATCTGAGTAACGACTGGTTCCTCGCGCGGCAGAAAGCTGTGGTAGAAAAAAGCTCATCGTGCTGCGTGACACCACAAGTGCGGGCGTCAGGGTCAACGACAAGGCCATCGAAAACAGGGCAAGCATTTCAAGCCCGAAATGACGTGCGATAATTCCCCGCTCGCCATAAAAGACAAAAAACATCAGGACGCCGCTCGCCATCAGTGGCCACCCAAACCGAAGGGCTTGCAGCATCACAGAGCCATCAAAACAAATCCGGTACCGGCGCTTGGCAACAAGATGGGAAACAACGATCGAAAGTGTTGCCTGAACCAAGATCGCATAAACGAGTACCCGGTAGTCTCCAAGAAGGTGAAATAGCGGGTAAACCGCCAACAAAGACCCGACTGGTGGAAGCAAGATCAGCATGACTGAAGGCTTAAATTCCATCTGACGGCCAAACCGCTGCGCATCGAAATGCGTAAAGCTTGAAATCAAAGGCAATACCGCGATGAGATGAAACGCCCAGAGTGTATGCTGCACCCCGAAAAAGGTCACAATCGGGTTAGCAATTACCAGCATCAGGATGGCGTTGAACAAACCGCGGATCACGGAGAATCCTTGCAAAGCGGATTGGAAACGCGTGGTCCCACCATTATTTGATTGGGCCATCTGCTGCTGAAAACCTAAAGCAGAGATCATGTCGATCATCGCAAGCGCCAACAAGAATATCGACGCAATGCCAAAATCCTCAAGGCTGATCAATCGAGACACCAAAAGGGTCCGCCCCATCATCAAGGCAGCGCTTGCGACATTGCCCGACAAGATAAGAACAATGGAACGATACATCCTTTTTCAGCCTAATTTGACGGCGCGAATGTAAAACTGGATGGTTAGAAAGTTGCGAAACAAGCCAAACGTCAGAAGATTAAACAGCTTCTTTCTGGGGCCCTCAAAGAATTTTTCCAACACCTCGACATGTAGATCGCCCCGCGACATCAATGCGCGCGCAGTGCCCTCAACAAACCAACGCAGATGGGTCTTATCCAAGATACCACGCTCTTGCAGATCAAATCGTCCTTGTAGAACCAACGGTCCAAGCAGGCGATAATTACGCACGTTGGGAATGCTTGCGATGATATGCCCACCAGGCGTCAGCATCGCGGTAAGGCGATCAACCACGGTCCATGGATCTGATAAATGTTCCAGGACATCGAGGCAAAGGATTACGTCAAATGGTCCGCACTTCTCGAAAACTTGCTGCAGCAAATCCGGATCTTCAATATCACCGCCAAAGGCGTGGTCAATTTGGGGCAAACACGCTGTGCCTACCAGATCAACGACAGTCGTTTCCGCTGCTTTCCCGATTGATTTCAAATGCGCGGCACTTGCACCGATACCCCCGCCAACGTCTAACAGCCTGTGCTTTCCGTCGGGTACAAGCCTCAGCACTTCATGGCGGATCAGCGCATGGTACTCGGCATCCAGATTGAGCTGTTGGCAGGTGATCGGTGCCGCTTGGAGTGGCGGCCGATCAATTCGCATCGGATCTGTTCCATTGAGCGAGTAAGTGGCTAGACGTGCCTCCCCAAGTCATTTGTATCATTCGGGCAGCCCGATGGATCCGGATACCGGTCAGGCATGAAAATGCCTTGCACCGATTGCTCAGCCCCCGAACTCTTTTACAAACCAGCACACGAGGAATTTCGGCAATGGGTGATGCGGCCAACAACAGGGCCTTGAACACCCAGCGTAACCTGCCCCAACGACCGTTACAGCGCTGCATGTCATGGAAAATATGGCGATCCCATTTTACCTGAAGGTCAGAAAAACAGAGCCGAGGGGGATGGAAAACCGTCATGTCCGGAATGAAGTGAATGATATGACCCGCGCGTGTTGCTCGCTGTCCCCAATCGCGATCTTCGGCAATTTTTAGTCCGGCAAATGGGCCGACACGGTCGAAAACACGCCGCCGCATTACCAGATTTCCAGTTCCCGAGAACCCCTGACGAGATATGTAGCGGTCCATCCGAAAGGCGAATATACTTTCATACGCTTCGATCTGGGTTAGCCGCTTGGGGTCATCATAGGCGATTCTCACATCGCCCCCTAAAATTTCAACTTGCTGATCTTGCAACGCACGTTCCGCGTGAACCAGCCAGTCAAGTGCCGGAATGCAATCAGCATCAATAAATGCCAAAATATTGCCCTTGGATTGTTCCGCACCAAGGTTCCGCGCAAGGCCAGGACCGGCAACCGGCTGATGGAGAAGGCGAACTTTTCCAAATCTCGCGCAAATATCCGTCGGCGG
>JAPKCR010000537.1 GCA_026421135.1 Sulfitobacter sp.
ATCCGCCTCGGCAGTATTCGCCTCCAACCGGTGCTCCACCGACTTCATGCCTACTTCTACGGTCATTTTTCCCTTTGAGCGGACATAAACTTCGGATGCAGGATCAGACCCGACCAACACCACGGCAAGCCCTGGCGTTATCCCATGATCTGTTTTCAGGCGCGCCACATGCTCGCCGACTTGCCCCCGCACGCGGGCTGCAAATTCTTTGCCGTCAATGATTGTCGCTGTCATGAAAACCGTCCTTCAACTTCTCTGGCTTAATATACCCCACCAGAGGCAGGAAAGGGCGCGGGGGTAATCCCCTGCGCCCTTTTCATAGATCTTTAGAACAGACCTTCAACATCGCCATTGTCATTCAGGCGAATATTTTCTGCCGATGGCACCCTCGGCAGGCCTGGCATGGTCATTATCTCGCCGCAGATCGCCACAACGAAACCTGCTCCCGCAGACAACCGCACCTCACGCACTGGAATGTTGAACCCTGTTGGCGCACCGCGACGTTCAGGGTCAGTGGTGAAGCTGTACTGAGTCTTGGCCATACAGACCGGCAAATTGCCGTAGCCCTGCGCTTCCCAATCCTTCAATTGGTTCAAGATTTTCTGATCCATCACAGCGGCATCTGCGCGGTAGATCTTGGTCGCAATGGTGTTGATCTTGTCGGCAAGGCTCATTTCATCTGGATAGATCGGCGCGAAGTTTGCCTCTCCCTTTTCGATCACCTCAACAACTTTGGTCGCTAGATCGGCAGACCCTTCGCTGCCAAGCTCCCAATGCCGTGACAAAATTGCTTCCGACCCCTGAGATGCAACATAATCCTTTACCGCCTGCACTTCCGCATCAGTGTCGGTGACAAAATGGTTGATCGCCACGACCACTGGCACGCCAAAGGATTTCAGGTTCTCGATATGCCGGCCAAGGTTCGGACAGCCTGCTTGAACTGCCTCGACATTCTCGGCACCCAAATCCGCTTTGGCCACCCCACCGTTCATTTTCATCGCACGCACAGTGGCCACGACGACCACACATGACGGTGCCAGACCAGCTTTGCGGCATTTAATGTTCAGGAATTTTTCAGCACCCAAGTCAGCGCCAAAGCCCGCTTCGGTGACAACATAATCGGCCAGCTTTAGCGCAGTGGTTGTCGCAATCACGGAGTTACAGCCATGCGCGATATTCGCAAACGGGCCACCGTGGACAAAGGCCGGGTTATTTTCGAGCGTTTGCACAAGGTTCGGCTGCATCGCATCTTTCAGCAGTACAGTCATCGCCCCATCGGCCTTGATGTCGCGCGCATAGATAGGTTTGCGCTCGCGGGTATAAGCCACGATCATATCGCCAAGACGCTTTTGCAAATCGCTCAGATTGCGGGCCAAACACAAGATCGCCATGACCTCGGAAGCCACCGTAATGTCAAAGCCAGCTTCGCGCGGAAAGCCGTTCGAAACGCCGCCTAGCGACGCCGTGATCTGACGCAATGCGCGATCGTTCATGTCCACGACACGGCGCCACACAACGCGGCGCAAATCGATCTCAAGCTCATTGCCCCAATAGATGTGGTTGTCGATCATTGCACTCAGCAGGTTGTGTGCCGAAGTAATTGCGTGGAAATCGCCAGTAAAGTGGAGGTTCATCTCCTCCATGGGCACGATCTGGGCAGAGCCGCCCCCCGCAGCACCACCCTTCATTCCAAAGGTCGGTCCAAGCGACGCTTCGCGGATACATACAGCGGCGTTCTTGCCGATGCGGTTCAGACCGTCACCAAGGCCAACAGTTGTGGTTGTCTTGCCTTCGCCTGCAGGCGTCGGGTTGATCGCGGTAACAAGGATCAGTTTGCCGTCCGCGCGGTCCTGAACTGAATTGATGAAAGACTGCGATACCTTCGCCTTGTCATGGCCGTAGGGCAGCAAATCGTCACTACTGATCCCCAGTTTTTGACCGATCTCCTGAATAGGTTTCTTGGACGCCTCGCGCGCGATTTGGATGTCAGTTTTAAAAGCCATGGTATCCCTCATTCAGTGCCGATCCGGCATGTTGTAGCGATTCATACAGGGGGCCACCGCGAATTAGGTTCAGATTTACGACATTTCCAAAGCGCCTTGCGGCATAGGCGCGGACAGCGGTTTCTTTTGGGAAAGGAAATGTCATTAAAGTACGGCAGTACCGGATACTTCGTCGCCATTTGCCATCCGCTGCGTGCTTGATGCGGATCAACATCAATTGAACGGGTTGTGACTGATCATAGAGTTCTCAAGGGTTTTACTAAGTCGTCAAGAGAACGGACAAGCGCGTTGGTTTTGAAAGCGTTGCCAAAGCGACGGCTATTTCTTGGAGGCGGCCAGCAGAAACTATACGTCTGTGAAAACCTATTGGTAGGTCTGGGCTCGAACCAGACATTGCTAAACTGAAAACTGTGGCTCAGATCATCTTGGGTGCCCATGTCCGCTGATCTGGGACATGCAGCCGCATCCGTTCACCCAGCGTCAACACGCCTTCGCGTTCTACCCATGCAGTCACGCCGCGCTGGTCCTTGGCCGCCGATTTGAACGCTTTGCCGCGGCCTGGCATGTCAGCCTCAATCTCGCGAGCGGGCAAGGTGCAGGGACGGTTTTCCATGTCAATCACAAGGGTCGCGCCGGATGCACCTTGGAGCCGTGAAGATGGCGGGACATGCGTGAAATCCGATATCCCTTCGATAACGATGCTTGCCCCTAAATAGCTGGGGTCCAGCGCGTCTATCCCCATGATTGCAG
>JAPKCR010000538.1 GCA_026421135.1 Sulfitobacter sp.
GGACTAGCCGAATGTCAAAGCCGGTGATCTGGATCACGCGCACCCTTTCGGCTGCCACTTTGGACCGCGCCCGCCGTGACTACGAGGTGATCTGGAACCCTGCAGATGCACCGGGCAGTGCCGATGACATCATCGCGATGAGCGCCAAGGTCGACGGGATCATCCCGTGCCATTCCGAGCATTTCAGCGCGGATGTCGTGGCCCGTCTTGATCCACGGCTAAAAATAGTCGCGAACCATTCGGTGGGGGTTGATCACTGTGATCTGCCCGCGCTTCGTGCCAAAGGAATCGCGGTCACCAACACACCCGGCGTGCTGTCAGATGCCACGGCAGAGCTGGCGATGATGCTGATGCTGGGGGCTGCACGTCATGCAGTCCAAGGGGATCGCACTGTGCGGTCTGGTGCCTGGGATTCCTGGTCACCCGCGTTTCTGGTGGGTAAGCAAGTCACGGGCGGACGTCTTGGTATCATTGGTATGGGCGGCGTCGGCCGCGCCTTTGCACGCAAGGCACGCGGTTTTGATATGGAAATCCACTACCACAATCGCAGTCGCCTGACGCCCGAGGATGAGGGTGGTGCGACCTATCACGAAAACCTTGCTGATCTGTTGGCGGTTTCCGACTTCCTTTCGCTGCATTGTCCCGCCACGCCCGAGACGGCCGGCTTGATGAACGCTGAGCGTCTTGCGCAGCTGCCAGCGGGCTGTGTGATCGTGAACACCGCACGGGGAAATCTGATCGACGAAGCAGCGTTGCTGGAGGCCGTTGAGACCGGCCGTATTGGTGCAGCGGGGCTGGATTGTTTTGTCACTGAACCCGGCGGCAATCCGGCATTCGCGGAGCATGAGAACATCATGATGATGCCCCATGTCGGCAGTGCTACGGTCAAAACGCGGGACGCGATGGGGTTCAAGGCACTGGATAACTTAGATGCATTTTTCCGAGGTGATACGCCGACGGATTTACTTTAATGTGCAAACCTACAGGGGCGAGCAGGCGGCACTCTAGCTGTTGAAATTCGCCATCAGCTGGTGAAATTTCTCGCCTTGGACGGCGACGTGATTGCGCAAAACCGTCGCTACTTTTTCTGCATCTTCCGCCTGAAGCGCGCTCACGATCTCGCGGTGTTCGGCCATGGATTGCCCCATGCGTCCGCGAAACCGCAGTTGCATTTTGCGGTAGGCCCTTAACTTGTTCTGCAACCGCAAAGCTTGTTTTTCCAGATACCCGTTCGCTGATCCGCGATAGATGATTTGGTGGAATTTCTCATTCTCGGCATAATATTGCACGTGGTCGTTCTGGTCGATCGCCTCTTGGCACCTGTCATTTGCTTCGGCCAACTGTTGCAAATCGTGCTCTGAAATTCTGGACGCGGCCAACCGTCCGCAAGACGCCTCTAGTTCGGCCATCATTTCGAACATCTCCATCAGCTCGACCGGGCCGGGCTGGCGCACGAAAACGCCACGACGGGGGATTTGTTCGGCAATTCCGGCGGCCACAAGTACCTGAAGCGCCTCGCGTACGGGGGTGCGCGATACACAAAACTGTTCGGCTAGTTTCACTTCGTCCAGACGTTCGCCGTCGCGGTATTTGCCTGAAAAGACAAGCTGTTCTAACGTTTCGGCGATCTTGTCTGCGCGTCTGATTTCCATACTGACTATTTAACAGCAGAGCGCAAATAATGCAATGTTGGAAATATTGTATACAAGAAGTTTGACTTGGAATGCAGAACATGGAAAGCATGGTTCTTGTAGAACCGGGGCTTTTGACCTTGGTCACATTCTGGGAGGAAATTATGAAATTGACTGCACTCAAGGCAGCGGCGACGCTTGCCTGCTTTACGCTTGGCTCTGCCGCCTATGCCGAAACCCTGCGCCTGTCGCATCAGTGGTCCAACAAAGATGTCCGCCATCAGGTGGCACAGATTGTTGCAGACGGCGTCAAAGCAGCGGATGTGGATTTGGAGATCCAGATTTTTGGATCAAAGTCCCTGTTCAAGCCTCGCGAACAGTACCGCCCACTGAGCCGTGGGCAATTGGACATGACTGTTCTGCCGCTCAGCTATGCTGGGGGCCAACAGCCCGCGTTTAACTTGACCTTGATGCCCGGTCTGGTGAAAAACCACGATCACGCAGCCCGCCTAAGCGCGTCGCCCTTTATGGCCGCGCTAGAAGAGAAAATGGCCGATGACGATGTCATGGTGCTGGTTCACGGATATCTGGCAGGTGGATTTGTCGGCAAAGATAAATGCATTACCAAGCCGGAAGACGTGAAAGGATTGCAAACCCGCGCGGCAGGCAAGGCGTTTGAACAAATGCTGGCCGGGGCAGGTGCGTCGATTGCGTCAATGGCGTCGTCCGAAATCTATAACGCCATGCAAACCGGCGTTCTGACGGCTGCAAACACATCGTCATCATCTTTCGTGTCTTACCGGATCTACGAACAGGTGGCTTGTTATACTCCGGCAGGCGAGGTCGCATTGTGGTTCATGTATCAGCCACTTTTGATGAACAAATCCAAGTTCGACGGCCTGACCGCAGACCAACAAAAGGCATTGCTGGATGCGTCTGCTAAAGCCCAGGCGTTCTATCTGGAAGAAGCGAAAAAGCAGGATGCTGCATCAGAGCAGGTTTTCCGAGATGCGGGGGTGGAAATCGCGCAGATGACACCGGCAGATTTTGAGGCTTGGCGCGCCCTGGCTCAGGAAACGTCCTACAAAGCGTTCGTAGAGGACGTGCCAGATGGGC
>JAPKCR010000539.1 GCA_026421135.1 Sulfitobacter sp.
CTGCTTGATCCGGTTTGGCCGGTAGGCATCGTATGGCTATGGCTTTTGGGCGTAGGTTTTTTCGCCACCCTAAGCCATATGATGATGACCTATGCTCTTTCTCTAGCGCCCTCGGCTACGTTAGCCCCATTGCAGTATCTGGAGTTACCGGTCGCAACCGTGTTTGGATATCTGGTTTTCCACGACTTCCCTAACGCACTAAGCCTGATCGGCATTGCCATCATCGTGGGTGCAGGACTGTATATGATACACCGTGAAAGGGTTACGGCCAGAAAATCGATCACCGAACGCGCAGCGCCACCGATCTGAGATCTCGGGTACTCACGGCCCTTAGCTGACCTTGGCGCTTCCTGCAGCAAATGGCGGTAAAGAGCCCAGTGTCACAGATGCTGCAAAACGTGCAAATGGCAGCTTCTCCAAGCATAGCGTTCGTTCGTTTCTGAACTGCAACGCCAATCTTCAATCGTGTGGCGACCTTGGGCGACCGATTACTTCGCCAGAATTTTCGCAAGCTGCGCAGCTGATGTGACGCCGTCAATAAGCCGGGTGTTTCCGATATTACCAACGTGGGCTGGAATATGTCCCATACCGGCGCAGCCAAGAACGACTATATCAATCTTATCTTCGGTGACAGCACGATTGATTTCACCAACCACGACATCTGCCGTTCCGGCTGGGTCGGTTTCCAGATCTAACACGGGAACACCACTGGCGCGGACGCGGGCCAGTTGGGATGTGAAGCCATATGCGTGGATGTTCTTTTCCAGTATAGGGACAGAAACGTCTAAAGTGGTCACGACAGAAAACTTGCGTCCTGAAAGCACCGCCATGTGATAGGCTGCTTGGCCAATACCAATGACTGGACAGGATGCGATATCGCGGGCGGCGTCTAGCCCGGTGTCATCAAAGCAGCCAATAATAATGGCCTTGGCGCCTGCATCAGAGGCTTTGCGCACCAGCGCCAACAACGGCGGGATACAGGCCGCGCCGTCTTCAGGGCCTTGGATCGCGGCGGGTCCATCGTTGGACGTCCAGCCCGTCAGTTTCACACCCGCTTTTGATGCAGTCCCAACCATGGCTTTAGTCATGGCATCGGTACTGTTGGGGTTGATCAGGACAATCATCAGACGGCCTTTCCGGCGTCACTGCCTGCACGCGCTTTGCGTCGATTACTCAGAAGAGCAAGAGCGAGGAATATGCCGATAATTAGAAGTGAGAACACTGTCGTCAGCGTGCCAAGCGCGTAAAGCACAGGCGATGTGACATTCGTCGTCATGCCGTAGATTTCCAAGGGCAGCGTATTATAGCTGCCCGCCGTCAGCAGAGTGCGCGCGAACTCGTCATAGCTGAGCGTGAAGCCAAACAAGGCGACGCCAATCAATGAAGGCGCGATTATCGGCAACACAACATGGCGGATTGTTTGCCACGGGGATGCTCCGAGATCGCGGGCGGCTTCCTCATAGCTTTTGTCGAAACGGTTAAAGATTGCGAACATGATCAGCAGGCCGAACGGCAGCGTCCATGTCAGTTGCGCACCAAAACCGGATGTCGACCAGTGCACGTTGAGCCCGCTTTGCGAAAATAGCAAGCCCACGCCCAGTGACACAAGAATTGACGGGATCACCAGCGCCGTGATGATCAGGTAAAACAGAATGCCCGAGCCTGCGAATTTCTTACGAAAGGCCAAGCCGCCCATAACCGAGACGACCACTGTTGTGACCATGACCATCAGACCCAACACGATTGAGCGGCGAAAGCTGCCCCAAATGTCGCCGACAGCCTGTTGTTCAAACAGGTCATAGAACCAATACATCGACACGCCGCGCATCGGGAATGTCAGCCCGCCACCCTCGCCTTGGAACGATAGAATACCGATGGTCAGAGTTGGACCGTAAAGGAACAGCACAAACAGCATGAAGAATGCGGAGAGGACGTAGAATGATCTTGGGCGCGGTTCCATTACAGTTCCTTCCGGATGTCGACAAAGCGCAACAAGATGCCGATTGTGATTAGCACTGTCGCGAGCAGCACGATGGCGGTGGCTGACGCGCTTGGGTATTGCAGCAAGGCGATATCGTTTGAGATCAAACGACCGACGTTCGCGGATTGGCTGCCCGACATGAAGCGCACTGTGATGAAATCGCCCATCACTAGTGTGACCACAAAAATAGTGCCGATCATGATTCCCGGTTTTGTCAGCGGGATGATCACGTTCCACAGGATTTGCGCACCACTTGCGCCTGCATCACGTGCAGCCTCGATCAAGGATTTATCGATCCGCATCATTGTGTTGAAGATCGGCACGACCATGAAAAGCGTGTAAAGGTGGACGAACGCGAGGATGACGGCGAAGTCGCTGAACAAAAGCCACTCGACCGGTTCGTCGATCACACCCCATGACATCAAGGTGGTGTTGGCGATGCCATTGCGCCCGAGGAAAGGTATCCAGCTGATCATGCGGATGACGTTGGACGTCCAGAACGGAATTGTGCACAGGAGGAAAAGCGCGATTTGCCATGTCAGGCTGCGAATATGGAATGCCAGATAATAGGCAACGGTGAATCCGATTACCAAGGTAATGGCCCATGTAATGAACGCATATTTGAATGTGTTAAGAAAGACGGTGTAGGTGACGGGTGACCCAAACAGGAAAGCGTAATTGTCCCATTCAAAGGCCGGAATGATCGAAAATTCGGTTGCACGCCAAAAACTGACAACAATGATCAAGATTATCGGTAGAACAAGAA
>JAPKCR010000540.1 GCA_026421135.1 Sulfitobacter sp.
CAGACGGTCACCCGGGACAAGGCCAAACTTGGTCAGCGCACCGGCGTATTGCGCGGCCATGCGCAGGAATTCTGCATAGGTGATCGTTTGGCCGTCTGGCAGGTGCAAAAAGATCTGCGTCTTGCCAGCGTGTTTACCAAAAAGACTATCAAAAAGCGGATTAGCCATCTTTCAAATTCCTATGCTTCAGACACTATACTGGCGCTTAGCGCGCGGACGTCTGCAGATGCAACTACCGTTTTTTCGCTGACAAACTGTTCGTGATTCTTTGATATCTGCGACAGATCATAGAGATAATTCACCATCGTGCCGTTCGATTGTTTCATCCCGTTTGCTGAGACATCCGCACCTGTGTGAACAGCGTGTACCATGGCACCATTGCCCAGATGGAACCGCGCAACCGGGTCAAGGGGGCTGCCATCGGGACGCTTTGCCTCAAGCAGGTAATGGGCGGCGATAGCATTTTTAGGGGCATCCTCGCGGATTGCGCCCTTTGTGGCGACCCGCCACTTGTTCAGACCCGGGATTGGCGACAAAGTCACGAAAGTTTTAAGCCCCGGCAGATCACGCGCCAAATCAGCCGCGACTTGTTTTATCAGGGAATTGCCAAATGAAATTCCCGCAAGACCCTCCTGACAATTTGAAATCGAGTAGAACACAGCGGTGTCCGCGTCTTCTGCGTTGATGGCAGTACGTCCATCTGCCAGCAGACTTTGAACGGAATTCGGGGTGCCCTTGGTCAGCGCCACTTCAACGAAAATCAGCGGTTCATCTTGCATGGCGGGGTGAAAGAACCCGAAACACTGTCGGTCAGCTGGCTGCACCCTAAGCCGCAGGTCATCCCAGCTGTCGATGGCATGCACCGCCTCGTAGGCGATGATCTTTTCCAGAATCTCGGCGGGGCTGGACCAGTTGATCGGGCGCAGCACCAAAAAGCCGCGGTTGAACCACGAGGCAAACAAATGTTGGAAATCCACGTCTAGCGGTTCCAACAGCGGGTGGTCGCGCAGCAAAGAAAGCAAATCCATCCGCATAGCCACCAGTTGCCCAGTCCCTCCAGAAACCTGATTTAGCCTACGCATCAATTCTTGCCGCCGGGGTTCACAAGCACTTGCAAAGGCGCGGTAGCTTTTCTTGGAGGGGGACTGGCTATAGGTCTTTAGCGTATCGATGACCCGTTGCGCGTCGATCTCAAGTCCCTGGGTCATGAACTTGAAAAACTGCAATTTTTCAGTGTTGTCCATGGCACCATAGCGATCAAGAACTAGACGGGCCAACGTGCTGCCAGACACTTCGCCATGGCTGCTCAACAACTTCAGGCACAAATCGATGGTTGAATGGCCTTCGGCCTCGTCCGAGATAGCCTTGCGATAACTTCGATCGAACACCGATGCGAAAAGATCCGCGATAAAGCTCATACCGCGATTCCCATCACTGCATCAGGCAGCCATGTGGCAAGCCCCGGAAAGATGCACAGCAAAATAATCGCGAGCACCATACAGGCCACAAAGGGCAAGGACCCCATCAAAATTGTCTTGAGCGAGATGTCAGGCGCAATGCCGTTGATCACATAGAGGTTCAGCCCCACCGGAGGTGAGATCAACCCGATTTCCATGTTGATCGTCAGCACCACCGCAAACCAGATCGGATCGAAACCTGCCGTTGTGATGATCGGTAACAAGATTGGTGCCGCCATCAAGATAACGGCAACGGGTGGCAAAAAGAAACCTGCAATCAGCAAAAACACATTCACGAACCCCATCAGCACCCATGGATTCACATCCAAGGTCCCGATCCAGTTTGCGATGGATTGCGTAATATAAAGGCTGGAAAGCATATAGGAAAACACGCCAGCCGCTGCGATGATGAACAGGATCATCACGCTTTCCTTAGTGCTGTCACGCAGGACAACCCACAGGTCACGCGGGTTCCACAGTTTGTAGATTACCATCGCGATCAGCAGACACAAAAGTGCGCCCACTGCGGCGGTTTCAGACGGCGTCGCGACACCGCCATACATTGCGTAAAGCACACCCAGAATGATAAACAGGAACGGCAAAACCCGCGGCAGGATTTCGAACCTTTCCTTCCACGTATAACTGCCCGTCGCGAGCAATTCACGGTTCCCCGATTTCCACGTCGAATAAAGCGACCATGCCATGAACAGCGCGACCAACATCAAGCCTGGGATCACACCCGCCAAGAACAGACGCCCGATCGAAGTTTCGGTGGCAATGCCATAAACGATCATTGTAACCGAGGGTGGGATCAGAATGCCCAAGGTTCCCCCTGCAGCGATTGACCCTGCCGCCACGCCGTCCGGATAGCCGCGTTTGCGCATTTCAGGGATACCCATCTTGCCAATCGCCGCGCAGGTGGCAGGGCTTGACCCGGACATCGCCGCGAAAAGCGCACAGGCTCCAAGGTTTGAAATCACCAGCCCGCCCGGCACACGGGTCAACCACCGCTCCAGCGCCTCGTACAGGTCGGCCCCTGCCCGTGTGGATGCAATCGACGATCCCATGATGATGAACATCGGGATGGACAAAAGCGCAAAGTTGTCCAGCTTGCCGAACAGTATTTCAGGTAGCAATTCAAGGGACCGCATCCCGTCAAAGATCATCAAAAACCCAGTCGACACAATCAGCAGGCCAAGGGCCACAGACACACCCGAGAAGAGAACGATAATCGTACTAAAGGCGACAAATGCACCAAGTGTGAGCGGATCCACTAGCTGTCCTC
>JAPKCR010000541.1 GCA_026421135.1 Sulfitobacter sp.
TTCTTGCCGCCAAGTTCAAGGTGGTTGCGTTTAAGAGTGTCGGCACCTTGTTTGATGATCATGCTGCCGGTCCGGCTTTCCCCGACAAAGGCGATAGCCTTGATCTTGGGATGTTCACACAACGCTTTGCCCGCCACTTCCCCAAAGCCGTTGACGGTGTTCAAAACTCCCGGTGGCAGACCCGCCTCTTCGGCGATTTCCACCAGCAGACGCGCAGTCAGGGGCGATGCCTCGGCGGGTTTGTGAACCACGGTGCAGCCAGCGGCCAGCGCGGGGGCGATCTTCCATGTCGACAGCATAAACGGCGTGTTCCACGGCGTGATCACCCCTACCGGACCAATCGGCACACGGGTTGTGATGTTCATCAAGGTCGGAGATTTCAGGTGCTGCCCGTCGCGGGCCTGTACAACCTGATCCGCGAAGTAGCGGAAGTTTTCAGCACCGCGCAGCGCGGCCTTGGACATAAATTTGTACGCCTGCCCCGTGTCCCAGCATTCACACAGCGCGATTTCCTCGGCGCGGGCCTCAATCCCTTCGGCAATGCGGATCAGGATTTTCTTGCGCTCAAGCGCGGGCATGTCGCGCCATGCGGCAAATGCATTGTGTGCGGCAGTGGCGGCCGCGTCGATATCGTCGTCCGTACCATGCGCCACATCGCAGATAACGCTTTTGTCCACCGGTGAGATCGTTTGGAACACGCCCCCGCCGCCGACCACATCCACCCCACCAATCCGGTTCAGAATGCCGGTCTTGCGGAAACGGTCGAGATAGCCGTTCAGACTTCCGACGTTTCTTTCAAGCACGCTCATGCGCTGTCCTCCAAATGGTCGCGGACGTTTCCGAATTTCAGGGATAGGTCTGCTGCTATATCACGCATTTCTGCTGACAGAGCGACGGACCGGCTCTGCATCGCAGGAGCCATGAATTCCTTTAGCACCGCGAAAATTCGGGCGAGCGCGTCTTTTTTCACATCCTCAGAACGGCCTTCGCGCAACCGGATCGATACATCGACAAAGCCGTGCCTTGGGTCGCCATCGGCCATCGCCACATGATCCACGCGCGATGCGCGAACCCGAATGCCTGCTGTGGGAAAGGTTTCTATACCTGCCGCTTCAGCACGGATAGCTTCGCACAAAGCGCCCATATCCACCGCCGCTTCGAGGTTGGCCGAATAGTCGATCTGAAAATGTGGCATGGCATTTCCTTAACATGTTAATTGTTGCTTAGTTAAATAATGCTATACTGAGTTGTCAAGAACAAGATCACAGTGCATTTGACGTTCAAGCAATTTTGCAGGGTACTTATGACTGCCAAACTCCCATCCACGACCCGCTCGCTTCCCATCGCGTTGATCCGCGCCCGCGAGGGGGTGATGTCGCCGATCCGGGACATGTTAGCCGAAACGGGTATCACCGAACAGCAATGGCGGGTTCTGCGGGTTCTGGCTGAATATGGCCAGCTTGACACCAAGACCTTGGCCGACCGGTCCAGCTTGCTATTTCCCAGCCTTACCCGCATCGCAGCCACCCTGCGCGAAAAGGGCCTGATCACGCAGACGCGCGACAACGTGGACCGGCGGCGGCAATTCATCAAAATCACGCCTGCGGGCCAAAAAATCATTGATGATCGCGCAGACCAAGCAGCACGGATTGTCGAGGGGTTTCAGGCCACACTGGGCATTGAGGATTACGAGAAGTTGTTGGACCTGTTGTCGCGACTTGATCCGGTATCCCCGGACTAACCCGCATTAACCACATCGCGATCATCTTACAGAGCTGGTTTTAGAGTCACGATGAATTTAGCCACGGAAACCCAAACGAGGCTATCCCGATGATCGGTCTGTCATATTGTGACCCCAGCGGTCGTCAGGGCGGTAGAAGCGTAGGTGCCCTGCAAGTCATTTATCAAACTTGGCATCGATCACTTCATCGGTTCGGTTATGTAGGAAATGATAGCTTCAGAATTGATCTGTAAGGGACCAGGTCCCTGCTCGGTGCCTCGCTCGCTATCCAGATACTTCGCTATTAAAAACACATCACGTAAACGCAAAACGCCCCGCCGTTCGAAAACAGCGGGGCGCTTACTCAGGCATTTCCGAAAGCTCAGGTGTTGTTAAGCTCGGAGCGCAATCCTTTGTAGATGGCATAGCACATCACCAACAGAACGACCGTAAACGGTAGCCCGGTCGAGATTACCATCGATTGAAGCGATGAAAGCCCCCCGACCGACAGCAGCAGAACAATCGCGACGGCACCTTCAAAGACACACCAGAACACACGTTGTGGCACCGGCGCATCGACCTTGCCGCCTGCCGTGATCGTATCGATCACCAGCGACCCAGAATCCGACGAAGTCACAAAGAACACGATGACAAGGATGATACCAATCATCGACGTGATCCCCGCCAAGGGCAGCGCGTCCAGCATCGCAAACAACTGACGAGGCAGTTCGGCTTCTTGGGCTGCCGTATAGCCGTCTTGCACAACTTGCTGGATTGCAATGCCGCCAAAGACACTCATCCACAATACGCAGACCAAGCTGGGGATCAGCAGGACACAGGTCAGGAATTCCCGTACTGTCCGGCCACGGCTAACGCGGGCGATAAACATGCCGACGAAAGGTGACCAACTGATCCACCACGCCCAATAGAACGACGTCCAGCCTTGGCTAAAGTTCACATCATCGCGCCCGATCGGGTTGGAAAGACCCGGCAGGTATTCGACATAAGCCATCAAAGAC
>JAPKCR010000542.1 GCA_026421135.1 Sulfitobacter sp.
ACCCTTGGCAATTGGTGCACGCAACGGGCCGGTATAAACGACCTCTGCAACGACTTCGCTGCCACCTGATACGGGGATCAGCACTGAAAGGTCCTTGGCAAGTTCCATCCCGACAGAGTTTGCGGAACCTATTGCGACAGGTGCCTGTGCAATTTGGGTGCCTGCGGCCCCCATAGAGCGTTGCGAAAATTGGCGGAAAGCCCAGTTTACGATCGCCTCGGATTCCTGCGCGCGAACGGCGGCTGACTCAAGGCCAGAGATCACAAAGATCACCCGGCGGTCACCTTGCTTGGCAGAGCCTACCAAGCCATATCCAGCCTCTTCCGTGTGGCCCGTCTTTAGGCCGTCCGCGCCAATGCCAAGACCCAGCAATGGGTTGCGATTTCTCTTGTTCTGTGGCGCGCGGCCATCAAAAAGAAATTCGCGCTCTGCAAACAGGGGATAATACTGCGGATAGTCGGTGATCAGACGCATCGCCAACAACCCCAGATCGCGCATCGACATGCGCTGCCCTGCGGCGGGCCAGCCGTTAGAATTTGCAAAGTTTGAATTGGTCATGCCCATTTGCTGTGCGCGCTGCGTCATTAACCGCGCAAAGCCCGGCTCAGTACCATCGGGACTTAGGGCTTCGGCAATTACAGCGCAGGCGTCGTTGCCGGACAAAACGATAATCCCGCGCAGAAGGTCCTCGACCGAAACGCGGTCGGTGGTATCCAGAAACATGGTTGACCCGCCATAAGACATCGCATGCTGCGACACGGGCAGCTTTTCAGTCAGATCAAGCCCCCCGTTGCTTTTGCCACGCTCGATGGCCTCGAACGCCATGTACAGCGTCATCAGTTTTGACATCGACGCGGGCGGCAGAGGGTCGTCCGCGTTCTTGGCCATCAGGACTGTCCCGGTGGTCTGGTCAATCACATAGGCGGCTGTCGCGCGGGTCTCGAATGCCTGCGCGGGCAGGGACAAAAAGACCAGCGCCAGCGTGGCAGCGAAGATGCGGATCATGTTAAACTCCTTTGGCTTTGGGTCAGTTAGACACAGCGTATGCGTCCGAGAACCCTTCAGCTTTGATAGATTTCAGCAAGGCGGCCAGTTCGGTTTTGGTAGCCGCGGGGCCAACCACAACGCGCCAGAACGCTTTGCCGTTAATTTCACTACGTTTGACGCTGGGCAACATGCCGGCGCTGCGCATCTGATTTGCGGACCGGTCGGCATTTGCCTCGACGCTGAAAATCCCGATTTGGACAAAGGGTTTGCCCAAGCTGGATGTTTTCGCGGCGGCGGGTGCAGGCGCGGGCTTTGCCACAGGGGCCGCTTCAATCGCGGCACCGGCTGCTACTGCAACAGGAGGCAGCGCTGTTTCAGTCACGGTTGCTGGCGCTTCCACAGTAGTGTCGGGCGCAGAGTCTTCAGCTGGCGCACCGACTTCTTCGCGGCGCAGGGCGGTGACGTTCAGCGGGGCAGGGGCACCGGCCAAGACGCTCAACGCGGCCGCCGCATCAGATGACATCTGCAAATTTGGACCTGGCAAATCGCGTTCCCGGCGGAACAGGGCCCCGATGACAAACTTGCCGTTGGCCTCGTTGCGTATGATGACGCGTTCGGGATCGGTAACATCAGGATGCGCAACCCACACACCGCCTAAACTGGGCCGGCCATCCCAAAGCCCTTGATCTGTAACGGAAAATACATCCGGCGCTTCGACGTCACGTTCCACAAGCTTGGTCGATGTGGGCACCGATGCCGAAGCTTTGTTCTGCCCCAGACCGAACTGGCCGTTGGCATCGCACCCCGCCAGAGCGGTCAACGCCACGAGCCCCACAGTCGCCATCAAAAGCGGTCTCGCCTGAGTAAAGAAAGATACGGTACGCCTGTTCATTTTCGTCGTCCTTGCCTGCTGACCCAGCGTTTTCGCCGTTGCCAATCGCGCCGTGCAACACGGCATGTTTCACGCCCCGCTGCCGGGGTCTTTGCGGCACACTAGCCTTTGCAGCCCCCGCTGAAAAGACTGCCACTGCATGATCGGCAAAATTCCCCGCCAACTGTCGCGAACTTAGTGCATTTCGAGGTTTGCAGAATCGCTGGCACCCCTCTATGCGGTCTGTGCTGCGGAGGAGTGGCAGAGTGGTCGAATGCACCGGTCTTGAAAACCGGCGTGCGTGAGAGCGTACCGTGGGTTCGAATCCCACCTCCTCCGCCACCCACCCAAGTCTCTCTGCGCTGCTTCGCATTTCCGCGATTAATGTCGCGACATTACAGCGGCTTACGCGGTGCTCTTTTCCAGAGAGACGCGCGCTTTTGATGAACTTTCCTTGATTTTATGAGCCAGTCTCTGGCACCTTGGTGCCCCGGTTCGCTTTGCCCTAAACGAACAAGGGTCGGCACCGCGCACCTGTTAATAACAGGGAATTTACAGGGAATATCTTCATCTTTTGACTGGAAACGGCATGTTTTACCTTGAAACGTCCCGTTGTTTCAGCGGTTTAGCGTTGAATTCCCTGTTATCTGGAACAGGGAATTTTCGTATGTATATCAGGCAATCCAGGATGGCGATTCAGGGAATAAATCCAGAGAGAACAGGGCGCTCTCGTGCCTAGGCCTCTGTGAACCCGAAGGGGGGCACTGTCAGAAGAAAACTTGTTGAGGCGGGCAGGGCGAGCACTTAGCGTCGCGGGATGACAAAACGCAGTCCCTTTCGCTATTTCAAGACGAGCCCAGAGATCATCCGTCTGGCCGT
>JAPKCR010000543.1 GCA_026421135.1 Sulfitobacter sp.
ACAAATGCTCCGCGCCATATATCTCGGGGGTTTCGGCCAAGGCCGCGGTTCCACCATTTTTAACCAGTAAATCGACGGCATGTCCAAGCGCAGGATTGGCCGTGATCCCGGAATACCCGTCCGACCCACCGCATTGCAGGGCAACGCTGAGATGAGAGGCATCCACGGTTTCATGCTTTGCTTGTGCGGCTTCTTCCAAAGCAGACTCAAGCCACAGCAATCCCTTTTCAACGGATTTGCGTGTCCCGCCAACGCTTTGCAACGTGTAATATTGAAAGCTCTTGTCTTGTGGTCTGCCATAGGCTTCGAGCATCAACGGGATCTGATTGGCTTCACATCCAAGACCCAACATCAGGACCGACGCAAAATTCGGATGTGTTGCATAGCCCCAGATCGCACTTTGCAGCTTGCGAAAAGCTTCGTCATCGGTCCCGATGCAGCACCCCGCCCCGTGCACAATCGGGACAATGCCGTCGACGCCAGGAAACTGATCCAAAAGGCCTGAACGCTCGGCTTCACGTGCCAGATGCTTGGCCGCCGAAGCAGAGCAATTTACTGAAGTGATGATACCGACGTAGTTACGGGTCCCCACCTTCCCGTCTGCTCTGCGATATCCTTGGAAAGTCGCCCTTTCGAGCATCGGAACAAACTTTGTTTCCTGCGCCTTGCTCCCGTAAGTTTGGGAGCGGCGAAATTGTGCCATTGCAACGTTGTGAACGTGAACATGTTCCCCACGGTGAATGTCTTGTGTCGCAAGACCAATGACACGCCCGTATTTGACGATCTCTTCGCCGGATGCGATTTCTGTCAAGGCGATCTTGTGGCCTGATGGGATGGCGCTTTGTGCGACAAGACCGGATGACGAGAGCTGGTTGCCGGGTTCGATTTTTTGCAGAGCAACCGCGATATTGTCATTGTCACTCAGAGTAAGCAGGGGTTCATGTGTCATAGGTTTTTCTTTGGGGTTTGGTTGGTGTCCGGCGAAATTTGTTGGTTCCGAAGCTCTATTGTTTCGAAGTTTCCACACAGGCCTGTTTCTTGTGGCGCAACAGGGCCATCAATTTTCTATCCCTGACAATTTGCGCTTCGGGAATTTCGGCGACGGGCGTTCGCTGTGACAGTTCGGTTGCAAGTTTTTCCGTCGCTATACTGGCCCAGTCGACGTCATCGTAGGGGCCAATCCCGAAACCCCGATACATTTCCCCATATCGTGCAACATAGTCGGTAACACCTCCAGGGGCGTTCAGATGAATGGTCTGCATCGGGCCCATGATTGACCAGCGCAGCCCGAGCCCGTCGCAAATGGCCTTGTCCAAATCTTCGGCGGACACGATGCCACTGCCCACAAGTCTGAACGCTTCTTCCAGAAGCGCGCCTTGGAGGCGGTTCACAACAAAACCATCGATCTCCTCGCTCAGCACGATGGTTTCGCGCTGGCATTTGATCATCACATCATTCACCTTTGAGACAATGCTTTGATCCGTCCATGGCGTTGGAACGATTTCGACTGCGGGATGCAGATGCGGCGGGTTGATGGGGTGCACCACAAGGCACCGATGCCGACCCTCAATATCCTTGCAGTAGCGCGATGCAGATATACCTGATGTGGAGCTTCCGATAGGCACGTCCTTCGCAGCAATTGCGTCCAGGGTCTCTGTGATTTCTCTTTTGATATCAACGTTTTCTGGACCGTTTTCCTGAATGTAGATGGCATCGTCCAAAGCTTCTTCGAGGCCGTCCGCGACCGTGATGCGCTGCAAAACCTGAGGGGCGTCGGACGGCTTGATCAGATCGAACTCCGCGAGGTTGGCAATCCGCGTCTCCATCGCCTTCAAGGCGCGTTCTGCGGCCTCAGCCGAGGTGTCGTACATCGCAACCTCAAAGCCGGCCTGGGCGAATACCGCCGCCCAGCCCTGTCCAATCAGTCCGCAACCAATTATGGCAATCTTTTCCATGTTTTTCTTCTCCTTCTGTCCGAAAACTGGCTCAGCAGATCCGGCGGCAATAATGAAATTTGATAGGTCTGGATGAAGAATCCGACGCCATATTCACAGCATGGTGTTTCATTGGACCTCAGCGATTGCAGGTCGGTTTTCGTCCATGCGCTTAAGATCACCGCAAATCTCAAACCGCGCCTCGGTCGAGGTCTCGACGTCCCCAACGGTTACATCGGGTGCAATTTCCTTTAGCACCAGGCCGGATTGGGCGACCTCGAATACCGCGAGGTCCGTGACCAACAAATCAATCGGGCGCGAGGATGTCAGCGGCAGATCACATTTGCGAACGATCTTGCTTTTTCCGTTCGCCATGTGCTGCATCGCCACGATGACCTTGCGGGCCCCGGTAGCGAGGTCCATCGCCCCCCCCATACCGGGCACCATGGCACCGGGGATCATCCAATTTGCAAGCAGGCCGCGTTCGTCCACTTGCAGGCCGCCCAGCACCGTCAAATCAATATGACCGCCTCGGATCAGGCCAAAACTCATCGCACTGTCGATGGCTGCCGCGCCGGGCACGGCGGTCACGAAACCGCCGCCGGCATCGGTCAAGTCGGGCTCTTCCATGCCTTCGGGTGGACGCGCACCGAGCCCGATCACACCGTTTTCGGACTGAAAGAAAACACCTGCATCCGAAGGAACATAGCCGGCGACAAGGCTGGGTAGGCCGATCCCCAAATTGACCAGCATTCCGGGTGCGATCTCTTGGGCGACACGTCGGGCGATGCGTTCTTT
>JAPKCR010000544.1 GCA_026421135.1 Sulfitobacter sp.
CCTAGATTAGATCTAAGAGGATGTCGCTGACCGACCTCTCTCCGCTTCATCAAAGCGGCACGTCCAAAGGTAACACATCCGTCTGCTCTGCCCATCCATTGGTTCTGCGGGCAGCTTTGCGGCATGGGCGGGACATGGGCGCCACCGTTTTGATCGAAGCAACCTGCAATCAGGTGAACCACCAAGGCGGCTATACGGGCATGCAACCCGCTGATTTCGCCCGCATCGCAGGGGAATTAGCAGATCTCGAAGGTTGTCATAAAGAAACTATTATCCTTGGTGGGGATCACCTTGGGCCAAGTCCCTGGCGTAATTTGCCTGCGGAAGAGGCATTGTCCCAGGCGGAAATTATGGTCGCAGCCTATGTCACTGCGGGCTTCCGCAAAATCCACCTTGATGCCTCGATGGGCTGTTTGGGCGAAGCCGCAGCCTTGGATGATGCGACCACCGCGAAGCGGGCAGCACGGCTGGCGCAGGTAGCGGAAGACACGGCCAACAAGCTGGGATTGCCATCACCACTTTACGTCATTGGCACCGAGGTACCCCCACCAGGAGGTGCGGGTCACGCACTAACCACTATCGCGCCGACCTCGCCAAAGGCAGCACAGAAAACGATTGCCGTACATGAAAAGACCTTTACAGACATGGGGCTGGCGCAAGCTTTGAACCGCGTCATCGGCCTTGTGGTTCAACCGGGGGTAGAGTTTGATAACCAGAACGTCATCTATTACGATCCAGCCCAAGCTAGGGCGCTGACCGCCACTCTGAAAAATCAGACCCAATACGTATTTGAGGCGCACTCAACCGATTACCAACGCACCACACAACTCGCACAACTTGTCCAAGATGGTTTTGGGATCTTAAAAGTCGGCCCTAAACTGACCTTTGCACTACGCGAGGCCCTTTACGCACTCGACCTGATCGCCTCAGATCTTGTACCAGAATACGGTCATCGGCCGCTTTATACGGCGATGGAGATACTAATGACGCAAGAACCCACACATTGGAACCGCCACTATGTCGGCAGCGATGCAGAACAACGGACCTTACGCCACTATTCGCTGTCTGACCGCATCCGGTACTATTGGGCAAGCGCGCCAGCGCAAGCAGCCGTCACGCGTCTGTTCGACACTGTCTCTGGGCTCATTATTCCACTCCCACTGATCTGGCAGCATCTGCCAGGCGGCGACGGCTTTGCTGACAGACCGCTGAATCCGGAAGACGTCATCATCTGGCGGGTCACGCAATGCCTGAAGTCTTACCATGCGGCCTGTGCAACTTAACGAAAAAAAGAGGAATACCATGTCACTTCAACATTTTCGATTGGATGGAAAAACAGCCCTGATCACGGGCGGAAGTCGCGGGATCGGTTTTGCAACTGCCCAAGTTTTTCTGGAGGCCGGTGCAAACTGCTTGCTGACCAGCCGCAGTACTACGGACAACATGCAAGAACTGACGGCGATGCATCCTGACCGCGTCGCATGGGTTCAAGCAGATGTCACGGCTAAGGAAACGCCTACCAAAATCGTTAAGGCTACATTAGAAAAGTTTGGAAAACTCGACATTCTAGTCAACAATGCAGGCGTCGCCGACAATGGCAACTTTCACGAATTCAGTGACGGGCAGCTTGCCAACATCATGGACACCAACTTTACCGCACCATTCCGCATTGCCCGCGAAGCGATTAAACCGATGCTTGATCAGGGGGCTGGTGCGGTGGTGAATATTGGCTCCATCTCAGGCTTTGTCGCCAACAAACCCCAACTTCAAGTCGCCTACAATTCCTCCAAAGCAGCGATCCACCAGATGACCAAAACCATGGCTTTTGAATACGCAGATCGGGGCATTCGCGTGAACGCGCTAGCACCCGGCTATGTCGTCTCTGCAATGACCAAAGGGGGGATCGAACGCGATGATTACAACAGCGTCTGGACAAACAACACCCCCATGGGTCGCTTTGGCCAGCCCGAGGAAATGGCCAATTGCGTGCTGTTTCTTGCATCTAACGCCGCATCCTACGTCACCGGCGCAACACTTGTCGCAGACGGCGGCTATCTCACCCATTAAGGAGACAGACATGATAGGAAAACTTGCAGGCAAAATTGGGGCTGTGACGGGTGCCGCTTCTGGCATCGGTCTTGCCACAACCGAGGCCTTGCTGGCCGAAGGTGCTACAGTCGTCATGATCGACAGAGATGAGGCTGCGCTCAAAAAACTGATCAAGAGGCTCGGTGACAAAGCAATCCCGCAAATAACCGATCTTTTGGACACCGACAGCTGCAACGCCATGGTGCCCGGAATCTTGGCCAAGGTCGAACACATCGACATCCTGCATTGTAACGCAGGAACTTACATTGGCGGCGATTTAGTTGAAACTGATCCTGCTACAATCGATAGAATGCTAAACCTTAACGTTAACGCGGTCATCAAAAACGTCCATGCCATCATTCCTCATATGACCGAACGGGGAATTGGCGATATCATCGTCACATGTTCCGTCGCAGGCAATTCCGCAATCCCATGGGAACCAGTCTATTCCGCGTCCAAATGGGCAATGACAAGCTTTGTCCATTCGATGCGCCGACAACTGAATAAACACGGCATCCGAGTCGGACAAGTAAATCCCGGCCCCGTTATCTCTGCACTTTTGGCCGATTGGCCAAAAGAAAACCTACGCAAAGCAAAAGAAAATGGGGCTTTAATCGAACCAACTGAAGTATCCGAGGCGATTA
>JAPKCR010000545.1 GCA_026421135.1 Sulfitobacter sp.
TAGAGGTAAAGGCGCTCGCGGGTCATAGAACTGACTTCTCTTCCTTAGGTCGTGCCCCTTGCACGACCTGTCCCCGGCCGCCCCCCCGGGCGGGGACAAGCCCCCCCCGCGGCCGGAAACAGGCCTGTGTATTGAAAAACGAAACCGAAGTCATAGCAGACTCTCCAGCTTCGCCGGGTCGAACCCCGCCGTAGGTTTCAAATCCACCCCTGTCTTACTCATCCGCACCTCAACCCCAGCCGCCGTCAGCGCCGCCTTAAGTTGATCCAATTGGGTGAAATTCTTGGTTTGTATTGCCTCTTCCCGCACTTTTTGAAGACGCGATACGAAGTTTTGCAGAGTGTGAACATTCATGCCGAGTCCGGCCTCACCTCGAAGCTCCACACTCGCACCAGATACGTGTTCGTTGTCAAACGTGTCCATTCGAACACCGGCAAACTTGTCAACCAACGCGTCAGGATAAAATCCCAATAGCCGTAACGAAGCCGCAAGCTCTGATTCTTGGTGGTTTTTCAAATATTTTTTTATGAGAGATAGCGCGAGAGAGGTGTTCAGATCATTCGCAAGAGCATCCACGAACTCTTGGGGAGGACTCACCGACGGCCTGCTAGGCCACGGCTTAGAAAGCGCTGGCTCACCAAACAGTTGTGCAATTTTCCGCAGCGTCTTCTCCGCATCTTCCCGCTTCTTCTCCGTCCAGTCCATCGGCTTACGGTAATGCGTGCTTAGCATCACGAAACGGATCACCTCGCCCGGCACACCTTGGTCCAGCAAGTCGCGCACGGTAAAGAAGTTGCCCAAAGACTTGGACATCTTCTTGCCCTCGACCTGCAACATCTCGTTGTGCATCCAGACATTGGCAAAGCCCGACCCCGGATGGGCGCAGCAGCTTTGGGCGATCTCGTTTTCATGATGTGGGAACATCAGGTCATTGCCACCGCCGTGGATGTCAAAATGATCCCCAAGCAGTTCATATGACATGGCCGAGCATTCAATATGCCACCCCGGACGCCCACGGCCCCACGGGCTCTTCCAACCCGGCGTTTTCGCGTCGGATGGCTTCCATAGAACGAAATCCATCGGATTACGCTTGTAGGGGCCTACTTCGACCCGCGCGCCGGCGATCATGTCGTCAATCGACCGTCCTGAAAGCGCGCCATATTCTTTATAGCTTTCCACCGCGAACAGCACATGGCCTTTGGCAGCATAGGCGTGACGCTTTGCGATCAGCCCCTCGATCATCTTTACCATCTGCGGGACATACGCTGTGGCGCGCGGCATGTGATCGGGCTCAAGCGCCCCCACAGCCGCCATATCGTCCAGAAACCACTGTGTCGTCTCGGCGGTGATCTCTCCAATCGACCGACCACTTTCAGCGGCGCGTGCGTTGATCTTGTCATCGACGTCGGTGAAATTGCGCACATAGGTCACGTGGTCCGGCCCATAAACATGGCGCAGCAACCGGTAGAGCACGTCGAAGACGATCACAGGCCGTGCGTTGCCTAGATGCGCGCGGTCATACACCGTGGGGCCGCAGACATACATCCGCACGTTTTCAGGGTCGATGGGAACGAATTCCTCGCGCTTGCGGGTTTTCGTGTTGTGCAGCTTGATCGTCGTCATATGGCGCGTCCTTACGCAAGTATGGCGCGGGCATGGCACATTTGGTTTGAAAAGAAAACGCTATGAACAGGCCCGCTGGAAAGTCTCAGCAGGGAATACAGATAATAATCGGTGTGTTCATGTTCATGGTCTCTGCCTAGCGCGGGGTGCCCCTCTGGGTCAAGCTTGATTGACAAAGCTTGCTTGCTCTGCGCCCCTGCGCCCCAATCAGGTTAATCGGAGATACAACATGCAGCTTTCCACACGTATCACAGGTCTTTTGGGTGGCGGGTCAGATGGTTGGGGCGTGTTCTTGCGCGCGCGGCAGATGATCGAAGACGGCACGCCTGTGACAGAGCTGACCATCGGAGAGCATGACATCCGCACCGCTGCACCTATTTTGCAGGAAATGCACCGGACGGCCCTTGCCGGGCACACGGGCTATGCGTCCGTTCCCGGCACCACGTCTTTGCGCGATACGGTTGCCCAGCGCGTGCAGGATCGTACAGGCGTGCCAACGACGCGCGACAATGTGGTGATTACACCCGGTGGCCAATCCGCCCTGTTCGCAGCCCACGCTGCCGCCACAAACCCCGGTGACACGGCGCTGTTTATTGATCCCTACTATGCCACCTATCCCGGCACGATCCGCGGTGTCAGCGCAATACCCAAGGCGGTCCCCGCCCATGCAGACGATGCATTCCAACCTCGCGCTGATGTCATTGCGGCTGCCGCACCGGGGGCAAAGTCACTGCTGATCAACTCTCCTAATAACCCTACTGGCGTGGTCTATACCCGCCCGACCCTCGACGGCATCGCACGCACTTCACTGGATCACGATCTTTGGCTGATCTCTGACGAAGTGTACGATACCCAAGTTTGGAAAGGCGAACATATTTCACCACGCGCCCTGCCCGATATGGCGGATCGCACCCTTGTTGTTGGGTCCATGTCGAAAAGCCACGCAATGACAGGGTCGCGCTGTGGCTGGATTGTGGGGCCAACGGATGCGGTTGAACATCTGACGAACCTTGCCACGCATACCACTTATGGGGTGCCGGGCTTTATTCAGGATGCTGCTCAGTTTGCTTTAAATCAAGGACCCGAGTTCGAGACGGAAATTGCTGCA
>JAPKCR010000546.1 GCA_026421135.1 Sulfitobacter sp.
CAATGCCCGACTGTTATATTCCCCAATATCTTAGCCCCGGCCCCGATCAGCACACCATCACCAATCTTAGGGTGTCTGTCCTGTTCTTCCTTACCCGTCCCACCAAGCGTCACAGAGTGCAGCATTGACACATTGTCGCCGACCACTGCCGTCTCACCGATCACCACTGAATGGGCGTGGTCAATCATTATGCCCTTGCCGATTTTAGCCGCTGGGTGGATATCGACGCCGAAAATTTCGCTGACCCGCATCTGAACAAAATATGCCAAATCGTATTGGCCCTTCATCCAAAGATGATGCCCGACTCTGTAGGCTTGGACCGCCTGATAACCCTTAAAATACAAAATCGGCTGCAGCAGACGGTGGCAAGCAGGATCGCGTTCATAAATTGCCACCAAATCTGCACGGGCCGCTTTGATCAGGGATGGATCATTTGCATAGGCTTCTTGAACCATTTCCCGCACAACCATCATCGACATTTCATTCGACGCCAGCTTGGCCGCAATTCTGTAAGAAAGCGCCTTTTCGATGGATTTGTGATGCAAAATGCACGCATGGACAAAGCCACCCATGAGCGGCTCATCCAATACAGCCTGTTGTGCTTCGATTAGGATCTGATCCCAAACAGGATCAACTGATGCAATACTTCTGCGAGGTTCTGCCATGATAATATCCTTCTTTGCCATGACAATATAGCATTTCCATCCAAAGTGCCAAACGCAAAGCCTTGATCGACCCTATCAATGTCATTGATCCAAACGCCGCTTCCTCGATCCCGAATGTCAGACCTCGATATATCCTGGCAGCCCAACCCCGTAACTGGCCGAGATTTGCGCGACAGACACAAGAACTGATCCGGTCACACCATCGCTCGTCAGCATGTTTTGATCATAGTGCCACGTTGGGCTAGTGGTTTGGGCTTCGCGCAGGACCTGTCCGTTTTGGTAAACGCGAACCAAATATTGCTCGCTCTCTTCGCCCAAGGGCACCTCAACTGTGTCCCAGCCGTCCCCGTCAATTCTGGTGCGCCGGATCCAATCAAGTTTTATCCCCCCTTGTGTGATGGTGCCGCGCAGGTGGCACGGGCTTAGCGGGCGTAAGCCATTGCCATCAAACGCTTCTGTGCGACGAATGTAGGATGGGTCATCATACCCGCGCTGTGCGGGGCCGATGCGATAGTTTTGTACGATACGTCGCAAATTAGGGCTGATTGCTAATTGCGAAGGCACGCCGTTCAATAGGACGAACTGGGAACCCACGGGCCAAACAGGTGGCATCAGCGCATCGGTACCCGCTTGGCCGCGCAGCCGGTTGGTCAACCAATAGGTATTTGGGGCCACCAGCTCGGCCGCGCTGAATTGAAACACTTCCCAATTGTCCGCAGTTCCGTCACCGATGGCTGCCATGTTCGCCCCACCTAGCACCGCAGACCTTTCCACGTTTTCAAGCACGCCACTCGTCAGACGCACCTGCAAGCCACCACCATGATCAAAGAGCCCGGGTCGCGACGCGGCCAGATCCGTTTCGGTCACGCCCATCGTTGCGCGGATCGGCAAAATTTTATTCAATTGATAGTTTTCATCCGTGGTAGAACCATAAACTGCAACACTGCCCGGCCAAGGTTGCGCGGTTGTCGCGATATAAGGAGCGTGCGGCACCTCGTCTCCGCGAAGCAATGGCAAGTCCATGAATAGGGCGTTGACCGGCACTGGTGCCGCAAATGGCCTAAGCGCGGCAAGTTCGTCATCAAACGAGGCGGGGTTGTAGACCTCCGGTTCGATCCGCACCGCCTCAATCAACTGCATTTCTCCCTGCTCCACCCGGTCAATGCGGTATAGCGCGTCACCTTCGCCTCCTCCGGCGGGCAGTTCAATTACATCCCCTGCCCCTATGGAGAGCATCGATGGCGGCAGTGCCAGCCGTACCGTTTCGCGTGACACCCGCGCCTCGGTTAGCCAGCGCTCAATCACCTGACGGCCTTCCGCGCGGGTCAGGGCCATATTAAATTCTGATGCGGCAATTGCGTGGGTCGCATCCTGTGCAAGAACCGCCTCCTCTGCAATAATGTCAAAGTTCCCATCCGCCTGCACAAACCGCAGACGTACACGACCCGCAATTTCTGCCTGCGCTTCACGAGTCTGTTCAAGGCTACCGTTCATCTCGCTGCTAACTGCCAGTTGAGCTGTATCCAGACGCACAGAATTTAACCCGTCACGCATCACAAAGTGCAGCACGCCGCCCCGTTCCACCGCATCAAATCCATAGCGTAGCATCAACGGTTGCAAGCTTGCCCTCGCATCGCTGATCTGATCCACAGCATAACCACGCACAACTCCATAAAGCGCCGAAGTGTCAAATGCCTCAAGCCCCGCACGCCGGCATATCTGCGCAACTACTGCCGACAGCGGTTGAGATGATACGCGCCCATTCAGCCAATGCCCGCGCGCATAATTTTGACCGTCGCTCCACAGGTTGCGGTTGTTGGGGAAGTAAGGATAGGGCCGCGTATCCCATGCCCAGACGAATGCGCGGGACATGTCGATCATTGGTCCGCCATACTCAGGCGAAACCGGGTTGTGCGCGGGGTCGGTCCAATAGTCGATAAAGGTCCGCAAATATTGCACTTGGATCAAATCATCCCGCGCGCCGGTCGAATGGTGCGGCAGGCTGCTTTCCGAACTTTTCAGGTCCAAGAATTTGTTTGGCTGATTGGTGCCTTTGTTAATCGC
>JAPKCR010000547.1 GCA_026421135.1 Sulfitobacter sp.
CAGCCCTATTTGCGAAGATGCGTGGCACCCCGATGTGTCAGAAACCCTTGCTGAAACTGGTGCCGAATTTCTGCTGGTGCCCAATGGATCGCCCTATTACCGCGGCAAGTTTGATACCCGGTTGAACCATATGGTTGCCCGCGTGATCGAGACTGAACTGCCTTTGATCTACCTGAACATGGTTGGCGGTCAGGATGATCAAGTTTTCGATGGTGGCAGCTTTGGCCTGAATCCTAGTGGCAAGCTGGCGTTCCAGATGCCAACATTTGACGCAGAAATTGCCCATATCGACCTTGAACGCGGGCCAGAGGGCTGGCGTATTGTCGTTGGCTCCAAGGTCCCGCTGCCGTCGGAATATGAACAAGATTACCGCGTTATGGTGTTGGGTCTGCGCGATTACATGCGCAAGACAGGCTTTAAGAAAGTGTTGCTGGGTCTGTCCGGTGGGGTCGATTCGGCGATTGTGGCGGCGATTGCCGTCGATGCGCTGGGCGCGGACAATGTGCGCTGTGTGATGCTGCCGTCTGAATACACGTCGCAGGCATCGCTGGATGATGCCGAGACCGTGGCCAACGCGCTGGGTTGTCGCTATGATTATGTGCCGATCAAACAGGGGCGCGCGGCGATTACCGATACATTAGCCCCGCTGTTCGAAGGCACAAAGCCCGACCTGACCGAGGAAAACATCCAGTCGCGTTTGCGTGGCCTGCTTCTGATGGCGATGAGCAACAAGTTCGGTGAAATGCTGCTGACAACAGGTAATAAATCCGAGGTCGCGGTAGGTTATGCTACGATTTATGGCGATATGGCGGGTGGCTATAACCCGATCAAAGATATGTATAAAACCCGCGTGTTCGAGACCTGCCGCTGGCGCAATGACAACCATCGCGATTGGATGATGGGGCCCAAGGGCGAAGTCATCACACCGCGCATCATTGACAAGCCACCCACGGCAGAACTGCGCGAAGACCAAAAAGACAGCGATAGTCTGCCGGATTATCCCGATTTGGACGCGATGCTGGATATACTGGTGGATCAGGACGGGTCTATTGCTGACTGCGTCGCGGAAGGGTTCGACCGCGATGTGGCAAAGAAGGTCGAGCACCTTGTGTACATCAGTGAATACAAGCGATTTCAATCCGCACCCGGCCCGCGTCTGACCAAGGGTGCGTTTTGGCTGGATCGGCGCTATCCTATTGTGAACCGCTGGCGCGATCCCAGCTGAAAGCCGCCTCATTTTCTGGACAATCAGGCCGCGCTGTGACAAGTCAGCGGCCAACAGGAGAACCCAATGACCATCACCCGCTTTGCCCCATCCCCCACCGGTTATATCCACGTCGGCAACCTGCGCACGGCGCTGATGAACTATCTGATTGCCCGAAAGAATGGTGGCACGTTTATCCTGCGCATTGACGATACTGATCCGGTCCGCAGCAAAGAAGAATACGTCGAAGGCTTGAAGGAAGATCTGACATGGCTAGGCCTAAAATGGGACCGGGTAGAGCGCCAGTCTGAACGGTTGGATAAATACCGCGTAGCGGCGGACAAGCTGCGCGAAATGGGCCGCTTTTATGAAGCGTGGGAAACGCCCACGGAACTGGACCTGAAGCGCAAGAAACAGCTGAACATGGGCAAGCCGCCGGTCTATGACCGCGCAGCGCTCAACCTGACTGAGGCTGAGAAAACTAAACTGCGCGAAGAGCGTGGCCCGGGTGTTTGGCGCTTTAAGCTGGACCAGGAACGTATTGAATGGAACGATGGCATTTTGGGCGATATCTCGATTGATGCGGCATCTGTTTCTGACCCTGTGCTGATCCGTGCTGATGGCCAGATTTTGTATACTTTGGCTTCGGTTGTTGATGATACTGAAATGGGTGTGACGAATGTGGTGCGTGGTTCAGACCACGTGACAAACACGGCAACGCAAATCCAGATTATGCAGGCGCTTGGCGGTACCCTCCCGTCGTTTGTGCACCATTCACTGCTGACCGGTCCACAAGGCGAAGCACTGTCCAAACGTTTGGGCGTGTTGGCCCTGCGTGATTTGCGTGCCCGCGGTGTACAGCCCTTCGCGCTGCTGAGTGTTTTGTCGCGGATAGGGTCGTCAGACCCAGTCGAGCTGCGCACCGATATGGCAGAGCTAATCGACGGGTTTGAAATCGGGCACTTTAGTTCCGCACCGACAAAGTTCGACGTCGAGGATCTGTTCCCGATGACCGCGCGTTATTTGCAGACATTGCCGCTTGAGGCCGTCGCGGATGACATCGCAGCGATCGGTGTTCCAGACGACAAAGCTGAACTGTTCTGGCAGGTCACGCGTGAAAACATCACCACGCTGCAAGACCTTAAAGGCTGGTGGGACATGTTTAGCCAAGGGGCCGAACCTGTAATTGCCGACGAGGACAAAGAATTCATCGCACAAGCTATGGCAATGCTGCCCGAAGGTGCGTTCGATGAGACGACTTGGAGCACATGGACTGCAGCGGTCAAAGAAAAGACCGGACGCAAAGGCAAAACCTTGTTTATGCCGCTGCGACTGGCGCTGACCGGACAGGCGAGCGGGCCAGAGATGGCCGCCATGTTGCCGCTTTTGCAAGTTGTGAAGGCGCGGGGATGATCTGGCGAGGGCATCTGGACGAAAGTTCGGGAGCCTTCGGTGAGAGTTTAAGTGGCAAAATGAATATAGGGCGCGCTTGTCATGGCTGACGGGCGCGCCAAATTTTTGTC
>JAPKCR010000548.1 GCA_026421135.1 Sulfitobacter sp.
CCAAAGCGTCAACCCGTGCGGATCAGTTCATCGGCATCCACTTCTTTTCGCCGGTTGAAAAGATGCTGCTGGTCGAGATTATCAAGGGCAAGGAAACAGGCGATCGTGCCGTTGCCAAATCGCTGGATTACGTGCGCCAGATCCGCAAAACACCTATCGTGGTCAACGACGCGCGGTTCTTCTATGCCAACCGCTGCATCATCCCCTATGCCAACGAAGGCGCGCGGATGGTCACCGAAGGCGTGGCACCACAACTGGTTGATCACGCTGCACAATTGCTGGGCTTTCCCGTCGGTCCCGTACAATTGACCGACGAGACTTCAATTGATCTGGGGGCCAAGATTGCCCGCGCGACCAAGGCGGCGATGGGCAATGCCTATCCCGCAAGCCAAGCGGATGATCTGATTTTCTGGATGGAAGATCTGGGTCGTCTGGGTCGCAAAGCCAACGCTGGTTTCTTTGACTACGACGACAAAGGCAAACGTCAGGGCTATTGGAAGGGCGTGCACGACAAGTTCCCGCTGGCCGATGAACAGCCCGATTTGCGCGATGTGCAGGACCGGTTGATGTTCTCGCAGGTTCTAGAAGCCGTGCGTGCGCTGGAAGAAGGCGTGTTGGAAGATATCCGCGAAGGTGACGTTGGCGCGATCCTTGGCTGGGGATTTGCACCTTGGTCCGGTGGCCCCTTCAGCTGGCTTGATATCATCGGCGCACCATATGCCGCCGAACGCTGTGATCAGCTGACCGAGAAGTTTGGTGATCGGTTCAAATGCCCCGATCTGCTGCGCGAGATGGCAGATAAAGGCCAGACCTTCTATGGTCGGTTCGGACCGGACGCCAAAGCCGCATAACAGGGCCCTACACCTGAAAATTCAGTCGGCCAGCAAGAGATTGCTGGCCGCTTTCGTTTCTTGCCAACGTTACGGTTTAGCCCCGCATGAACACTATGTAGGATCATGGCCGACCCGACGACCCTTGCTCGCAATACGAAAAGAAGGGCCGCGCAGTACGACCCCTCTGTTCTCTGAGGAAAAGACGTTTCCTGAACCTGTCTTGCCCGACAGGTCATTTGAATTACAACGTGTGCGCCATCGCTGGACACCCAAGGTCTTCGCGGTCAGTCAGTTCCATTGCGAAACATTCGACCAGACGGATCGCGTCATCGTGGCTCAAAACTTCGTAGGCAGATTGGCTGCCATCCAGCAGCCGGTCCAGTGTCGTTGTGGACGACAGGCACAGGATCAAGGCCCCGCCTTCGGCATAGATCACTTGATCCTCTGCAAAAGATACCGCGATCAGTTCGATGCGGGTATTTGGCGGGGAACGGTGGATGCCGCGCTCACCAACAAGTGCCTTTGCAGCGACCACAGCAAAAGGATCGCCATGCACGTCGCTGGCGGCTTCACATTCCAGCATCACGCCTTGATCGGGCAAAAGCGTTAGTTTTTCTTTGTTGCCCAATGCATTAGGCGGGACCAAAACGGGCCACAGCGCTTGATCTGTTTCAGGCGCGTCCAGGCAGATGGTCACGCGGTGAATATCAGTGATTTCTTGCATGCCATTGTCAAAGGTCAGGACCATGTCGCCCTTGGCCAGAGATTCAACACCGCGCCAACCCATCATCGAGGCGACACGTGTGCCAGCGACCAATCCATGCGTCGCGACTTCGAGACCGCCATTATATGCACCCGATGATTCAGAGGTGCGGTAATTTATTCGCGGAGTTTTAAACTTCCAACCAAACATGTCATTCCATCCCCATGGTGTGACGCCGAATTTTAACGGCAATTTTTCCTATGAGATGAGGAGGCGCGATTCGAATGTCGAGAGATGGCCGACAAAGCGGCCTTTTCAGGGCATTACCCCCCAATATCGAAACAATGGCCGCCTGAGGTTCAAATTCGGGTCAAATTTCGCACAATCCGGCAACCACTGGTTAACAAATTTGCGATTTTTAAGATGTATCCCCGAAGCTGTACCCGAAACGGGCAATATCGGCTGCACAGATGCGCGAAACGATCTGGGCAAGGTCGTCCGTATAGTGGTCTTGATATGACGTTCCGCGCCGAGAGGCGTTCTCATGGGTGAGTGCGAGCCTGAAACCCAGATGATCAAACAGCGGTTCGGCGTCTTGCGTAAAATTCTCAAGGCGGATGAACAGATTTGCCCGCTCTGCCCCTGCACCGTCTTGCAGATAGCTGCCGTAAGGTGCGTTCATCAGGCTACCTTGCAACGCAGGCGTTTCAAGGAAACCTGCGAAATCGGATTGCTGGGCAAGCCGGACCATCGGGTGATCAAAGGACTGGTCGCGCAGCCAATGATAATAGCTTACCACCCGGTCCCAAGGGTTTCGAACCAGCGCGAAACAGAACATCTGGGCAATCTCGTCGCGGGTCACCACCCCTTCGATATCGGCTAAGGTCGAATGCTTCCAAACCCGCCCTGCTGCCCTCAAGTCTTTCATGCGTTTGCGACGCTTCACCGCCTTGGGCGTGTCGCCCAGCATGATGTCGTCTTTCATCGCGCGCCCTTCCAGAGCCAGCGCCATCGACGTGCCACCGGTCTTTGGAATATGAACAAAGATATAGTTGCGGCCACGGCTGATGATCATTGCCCGACCTCGCTTGCGGCTGCCCGAACGCACCCAATCGATCCGGTCAGGGCAGGTCTGCCTGCAGGCAACGGGATCAGGGGCACAAGTTCTTCCTTTGGATGGCAGA
>JAPKCR010000549.1 GCA_026421135.1 Sulfitobacter sp.
CTCAATTTCTTCAAAGTTTGGCTGGTCCGCTCCTTCGCGATCAGGGCGGTTGCAGATAATAACCCGAAAGCCTGCTTCTTTGATTGCGCCCATATCACTTACAGTAATCTGCGGCGAGACTGAAACTTTGTCCGTAATTCTTTTGATATCCATGATCTTCTCCTGAGTTACAGACCGTTGACTGGTACTTTAAGCGTTGGGTTGCCGTTCTCGTCTGTTGGCACTTCGCCCGCACGCATGTTCACTTGCAACGATGGGATGATGAGTTTGGGCATAGCCAATTGCGCATCCCGCTCAGTGCGAAATTTGACGAAGTCTTCCTTCGTCTTCTCGCCACCTACGTGGATATTATTTGCCTTCTCATCCGCCACGGAGGTTTCCCACGCAATTTCGCGGCCATTTGGTCCATAGTCGTGGCACATGAACAGGCGCATATCGTCTGGCAGGCTCAGCGCTTTCATGATTGAATCATACAGAACACCTGCATCGCCACCGGGGAAATCCGCACGCGCAGACCCGCCATCGGGCATGAATAATGTATCGCCTGTGAACGTCGCGTTGCCGATGACGTGAACCATGCAGGCGGGTGTGTGGCCAGGCGTGAACATTGCCACGGCCTGCAATGCGCCAATCATGTAAGTGTCACCGTCCTTGAAAAGCGCATCAAATTGCGATCCATCGCGCTGGAACTCCGTACCTTCGTTAAAGATTTTACCGAAGGTCTCCTGGATAATCATGATACCTTCGCCGACACCGATCTTGCCACCCAATTCTTGCTGCAGGTACGGGGCCGCGCTCAGGTGGTCTGCATGAACATGAGTCTCGATGATCCATTCCAGTTTCAAGCCGCGCTCTTTGATGTGAGCGATCATAAGGTCGGCACTATCATGCGTGATGCGTCCGGCCGCGTAGTCTAGATCCATCACGCTATCGATAATTGCGCAGGCATCGGAAGACGGGTCTTTGACGATGTAGCTGATGGTATTGGTCGGTTCGTCAAAGAAGGCTTCAACTTCAGGTTTGATGTCCATATTTACTGGATAATCGGTCATAGATATTACTCCTGAGATGGCCCAATTCGGGCTATAGGGATCAGCGCCTAGCGGGTAATCTGGCACTCTTGAGAATTTCGTTTTGAGTTATTCTGTGACGGTTGCTTGATGCACCTTGCGATATGCATTGAGGCCTCCGGCGATAAAGCGGACGTTTTTGTAGCCCATATCGACCAAAGATGCAGCCGACAGGGAGCCACGATTATAGGCGTTGCAGTAACATAGAATGGTCGTATCAAGATCGGGCAGCTGGCCTTCAACGTTCATTTCCAGCTTGCCGCGACTGATATTGATCGAGCCGGGGATATGCCCCGCGTCATGTTCTTCCTTGTCACGGATATCCAAGGCTACTGCGCCAGACTTCAGCAATCCGTCTACGTCTTCTGGAGCAACCGAGCCAGCTTTTGCTTGAGCGGCGTCAACCATATCTTGGAATTTTTGCGTATATGCCATCTTGAGAAAACCTTGTTATAGCGTCAGTGGCTTTCGCCATTTGCCATCATCATTTCGTGTACGGCTTGCATGCCTCGATCCGTCATTGCAGTGACTTCAGCTGCATGGGTTTGAAGGGCTTCAACCATCTGCGGATTATCCGAGGTCTGGATGACAACCAGTCCTTCGTCTTCGATCGAGACTTCGGAAACTATCTCCTCACCACTCAAAAAGAAGATATCCAGCGTCGGGCTCTGGATCAGGATTTTAGGGTCATCCAACTGCCCCACGCGATCAATCATACCAACCGAATGGTTCACAAGTGCATCCATCACGACAGGGTCGGACGAGCGTGTCACGGTGCGGATGCCATTGGGCAGGTTTTCGACCTCACGGGTGATGGTATCGAAATTATTGAACAGGACGGCCAGATCTGCGCTTTCTTCGGGCGTGGCATTTTCGCCCTGTAGCCCAGGCATATTCGTTTCGTCATGCTGCATCATCCCGCCGCCGTAGTGGTCCATTATTCCATGGTCACCCGACATCGCGAAATACATGCCCCCTGCCCCAGCTGCTCCAGCCAAAACGACGGCGCCCACGATTAGTATTGATTTAGATGCCATGTGTTAAGCCGCCTTTGTGGTTTGTTGAATGGGTGTCAAAAGACGCCGTGCATAAAAGCCTGCGGTCACTGCGGCGAGGAAAAGAACGACTTCCCAACGTCCTGTGCCAAGGGCTGGGATCGCAGCACCTGGGCAAAATCCTGCGATACCCCAGCCGATGCCAAAGATCGCGGAACCGCCGACAAGGCGTGCGTCAATGCTACTGTTGTTCGGAATTTGGAAGCCACCGCCAAATAGCGGCGCATTGCGACGCCAAACAAGACGATAGCCAATGAAGGTGATTATGACTGCGCCGCCCATTACAAAAGCGAGGCTAGGATCCCACGTGCCTGTTAAATCGAAGAAGTTGAAAACCTTCGCAGGGTTCATCATTCCAGATATCGCAATGCCAACGCCAAACACGAGGCCGGTGAAAAGTGCAAAAATCAGTCTCATTGGCTTCAGGCTCCAAACACGTGGCGGATGAGGTAAACGGTGATGGTTGCGGTCACCATGAAAGTGGGAACAGCCACGATCGAACGCACAGACAGTCGCGACAAGCCACAAACACCGTGACCGGATGTGCAACCGGACCCAAGACTCGCGCCAAATCCGACAATAACGCCTCCGAT
>JAPKCR010000550.1 GCA_026421135.1 Sulfitobacter sp.
GCAATATGGGGAGAGAGCGATGAATGTTTAAGTTGCCGTCCACGAATTCGGCGGCAACTTAACGGGTCTAATATAAGTCGGCCCTATTTGTGGCCAAATGCCGCCGCGGGCACTGTTTTCAACTCGCCGCCTTCTTCTGCCCATTCCATAATCAGGCAACTTCCGCCCTTGCGCTGCCAGTAAAGCGCCTCAAGATCGTACCACCCTGCGGCCGGAACGCTCACCTCGACGGCACCGATCGGGTCGCACCCCCGCTTCTGGTCTACCTTCGCAACCTCATGCCCGCCGATGCTGATTTCGACCCCGTCGTTTGAATAGGTCTCAAGCGTGTAGATGCCCGGCGCGTCGAACCGAACATATACCTTGATACGTGCTGCAACTTTTGTTTCCTGACCCGAAGTAAGCGCGGAGGGCTCGCTTTGGGAACTCAAATAATTTAAATCCACCAATGGCTTGCCTGGCTTGGCCCCCATTCCGAGCGCAACATAGGCATCGCGCAGCGAATTGACGTCGTTAGGAAAGGCATAATCGACTGCCAGCCCCGCGCTCACGCTTTCTGGCTGTGGGTCTGCAAGTTTCAGTTTCAATGGGCTTGCCACAACTGCGCCCGCACAAAGCGCCACAAGTGCTGCCAGCCCTACTATCCGATGCATTGTCATCTTGGCTCATCTCCTTGTTGTTCTGCGCTCTAGCCTACGCTCCCCCGCGTCGCGCGCAAGCGCCGTGTTTACCAACTGTCCATAAAAATGGTTTCTGGTAGTCGGTTTTGCCGTGACCGACCTAACCATCGATAGCAAACTGCGCGTCTGTGATCTTGTTCGGATGAACGTCGTCGATGTTACGGTTTTGGGTCGAACTAAACGCTGGGCATCCGTGCTGCAAAGCAAAAAATCAATATGCCGGTTTGGCTCGAAACTCCATTGGGGTACACATGCTTAGGTAGCGAAGTGGATGAACGATCCTTAGATAATAGGGTCGGAATATCTCTGGCCGGAACGTTTCCATGAGCGCCGTCACATCTCAACGTATCAATATGCCCGTGTCGCCAGGGACGTGGTTTGGTCGATCGGATTGGAAGCCGCCGCATATGGTGCTCAGTCAATGCGGCACATGAAGACCACGCAGATATACAAGGAGAACAGCTACCTTCGGGCTGTTCAGTTTTTGTTAGCGTATGCGAAAATGAAAAGCACTTTGCGTTATCTCGGAGCCGAGCTCGAAGATGCGCCCGACAATAAGACCGAATGTTTTTTCCACGGAGCCTCAGAAGGTTCAGTTTATGTAAGGTTTAGAGGCCGCTCAGCGGTAGCGCCCCATAACCTTTTCGCTCAGGCACCATGCCGCCCCGCTACCAAAGCCGATGACAAGGCCTAGCCAGCGCCATCCCTCTGGTCCAAGTGGTACCAACCCTGTTCCGTGACCCAATACCGGCAGGATCATCAGTAGCAAGAAGGGCCCGGTATAGCGGCAATGCACCCTCCCACAGCGTCGATGGTTCCAGATGCAGGCACCGCCCATCCAAGCTAGAGCCACTATCCAGACTGCCGTTTTCGGCCCAGTCGGGAGCCAGATTGCCAGCACCATCAGCCCGATAGGCAGCCACCAAGCGATGATAGCGTTGCGGTTACTTCCGAGCAGATCCTTCTGTGTCGAATTTGTCATCTTTTCACCCTGCGCAGCATGACAAGGCAGCCACGTCCTTTTCAAAGGTTTGCGCCGCGAGTTTCAGACCTTCTACGGTAGTGAGGTATGGCATGATCGTGTCGCCAAGCTCCTCGTAGGTCAGCCCGGCCTTCAGCGCCATCGCGGCGGTCTGGATGCTGTCGGCCCCTTCAGGTGCAAGGATTTGCGCGCCCAGCAGGCGTTTGCTGTCTCGCTCGGCGACCAGCTTGATCAACCCGCGGGTGTCGCGTGCGGCCAAAGCGCGGGGCACAGCGCTGAGCGGCAGAACGGAAGTCACAACGTCATGGCCTGCTGCCAGCGCCTGAGCCTCGCTCAGCCCGACGCCCGCGACCTGTGGATCAGAAAAGACGACCCAAGGCATGGTGCTGTTATCATAGGTACGGCCCGCGCCTTCGACCGCATTTTTGGCTGCGAGCTTGGCACCATATGCGGCCATATAGACGAACTGGTCCCGCCCTGTGACATCGCCCGCCGCCCAGACCGAAGGATTAGAGGTCTGCATTTGCTTGTCCACTTCGATGCCGCCGTGAATACCAACCGCAATGCCTGCCGCCGAAAGGTTCAGGCGGTCGATGTTCGGCACCCGACCCGTTGCCACGACCAACCGCTCAGCAGTGAGTTGCGTATCGCCTTCTGCAAGTTTTGCATACAAATGCAGCCCGTCAGGGGTCTGCTCAATCCGGTCATAGCTTTTGACGCGGACAAGCATGACGCCTTCGTCCGCGAGATACCCTTCCAAGGCTTCCGAGACTTCCGGCTCCGCCTCTGGCAAGACGCCTCTGCGGCTGACCAGCGTCACCGCGACGCCAGCACGGGCAAACATCTGCGCCAGTTCCACACCGATGTATCCCGCACCAATCACCATCATCGTGGTAGGGAGTTCTGTTAATTCAAGCGCCGAGGTGCTGTCCAGTGCCTCGACCGTGCCGATCCCGCTGATTGCGGGCATTTGTGGACGCGACCCTGTTGCGAGGATAACCTTCGCCGCTTTGAAGGGCAGGCCGTCTACCGTCAGATTGCCGTCGTCATCAAA
>JAPKCR010000030.1 GCA_026421135.1 Sulfitobacter sp.
CGGGCCTGGGTGGCACCGTTTGCAAGGATGCGGTCAATCTCGGCTGTGTCGGCCATCAGTTCGGCCATGCGCGTGCTGATGGGCGACATCTTGGCGACGGCCAGATCGGCCAGAAGCGGTTTGAACGAACCGAACTGTTGGCCACCCACATCTGCCAGCACCTGTTCAACTGTCTGGTCGTTCAGGGCGGCATAGATGTTCACCAAATTGCGGGCTTCGGGGCGATCTTTCAGCCCCTCAACCTCGGACGGCAAAGCGTCGGGATCGGTTTTGGCCTTGCGGATCTTTTTGGCAATTGTGTCAGCATCGTCGGTCAGGTTGATACGGCTGGCTTCAGATGGATCAGACTTGGACATCTTCTTGGAGCCATCACGCAGGGACATCACGCGGGTCGCAGCACCCTCAATAACAGGTTCGGTTAGCGGGAAAAAATCAACGCCATAGTCGTGGTTGAACTTGGTGGCGATGTCGCGTGTCAGTTCCAGATGCTGTTTCTGGTCCTCGCCCACGGGCACATGAGTGGCGTGGTAGATCAGAATGTCGGCAGCCATCAGGGCAGGGTAGGCGAAAAGACCCAGGGATGCGGCCTCGGCGTTCTTGCCGGCCTTGTCTTTCCACTGGGTCATGCGGCCCATCCACCCCATGCGGGCGATGCAGTTGAAAATCCACGCAAGCTGCGCGTGTTCCGGTACCTGGGATTGATTGATCAAAATGGATTTCGCAGGATCAATGCCCGCAGCGATAAACCCCGCAGCCAATTCACGCGTGTTGTGGCGCAAAGTGGCAGGGTCCTGAAGCTTTGCTGTGATCGCATGCAGGTCGACCATGCAGTAGACGGTCTGGTAAGACCCTTCATCCTGCATATCGACAAAACGCTTCATCGCGCCCAGATAATTGCCAAGCGTTAGACCGCCGGACGGCTGAATGCCCGAGAACACGCGCGGGGTGAATTGGGTGTCGGTCATGGCAACGCTCCGATAAGGCTGGAAAAGACGGCACGATGGGCTTACCCATGCGCACCAACCCCGTCAAGGAGCCGCTATGGAAGACCCCGATTTTCAACCGCCCGTAAACCCGATGCCTGCTGTGGTTACCTTGCTGTTTCTGGCCATCGCCGGAGTAGAGGCAGGGCTGTCTCTGGCCGAGGCGGGCATAATTGGCGGCCCCGGTGCCATTGGCTGGCGTCTGGCGCTGGTCCGCGATTACGGGTTTTCGAATGACATCTTTGACTGGATGATTGCCAATTGGCGGTTTCCTCCGTCCGAGACACTGCGCGTCGTGAGCTATGCATTTGTTCATCTGGGGTTCACCCATGCGCTATTTGCAATGGTGCTTTTGCTCGCCCTTGGCAAAATGGTGGCCGAGGCGATGGGGCAACTCGCATTTCTGGGGGTTTTCTTTGCGTCGGGGATCATAGGGGCTGGGCTATATGCATTAGTGTTTAATGATCCGGTTTGGATGGTCGGGGCCTATCCAAATGTCTACGGGCTGATCGGGGCCTATTCTTTTGTCATGTGGCGTAGGCTTTCGAGCCTAGGAGAACAGCAGTTCCGTGCGTTTTCACTAATTGCGGTGTTAATGGGCATACAGCTTTTGTGGGGCGTGTTTTTCGAGGCAGGCACCCAATGGCTGGCGGACCTTTTCGGCTTTTTCGTGGGTTTTGGATTGTGTTTTGTCCTTGCCCCCGGTGAATGGCTAAAGCTGCGCGACCGCGTCCGGCAACGTTAAATTCTAACGCAAAGGCAGGGGGTAGCCCCCCTGACCCCCCAGGATTTTGAACCATTTGGAAAGATGGTCAGCCGCGTTTTAGGGCACCTTTGAATTCGCTTAGTTTAAAGGCCCCGATCATCTGGCCAGAGCCAAAATAGCTGACGGCGGCGATCAGAATTAGGATCAGCAGGCCGATGCCCCGCCACCACGATTGACCCAGCAGCGGTTGCATCGCCACATTCCCAAGCCACAGGGCAAGCCCCATGATCGCGGATGCCGCAAGTATGCGCCAAATGCGTTTGTGAAAGCGGGCGTCGAATTTCGCAGCCAAGCCAAAGCCACGTGCGCCAAAGGCCAAGAGGCCGAACATGGCCCAGCCCGCAAGGGTTGTGGCGATGGCAGGGGCGACCCAACCGATAAAGGGGCTAAGACCCACAGCCAGCACCACATTCACGATCATCGCCACAACGGCAAAGTAGAAAGGGCGTTTGGTGTCTTCGCGGGCATAGTACAGCGGTTGCAGGATTTTTTGCAGGACAAACGCGGGCAGGCCAAGGCCGTAGATCGCCACCGCAATGCCAATCGCCGCAGCATCGTCGATTGTTGTCGCACCGCGTTGGAAAAGGACAGAGGCCAACGTGAACGGGATCACCATCAAGGCGACCGCTGAGGGGATAGTCAGGGCAAGTGAAACTTCGGCGGCGCGGCTAATCTGGGCGTGCGAGCCTTGTTCGTCGCCGGCTTTTAGGCGGCGCGACAGGTCAGGAAGCAGAACCACCCCGATTGCAATACCCACCACGCCAAGCGGCAGTTGGTACAAACGATCCGCGTAATTTAACCAGGCCACGGCCCCTTCGTAAAAGCTGGCCACTTGGCGGCCGACCAGCAAGTTGATCTGCATCACACCGCCTGCCAGTGCGGCCGGGGCGGCAATGATTGCCAGCCGTTTCAATTCAGGGGTCATGCGCGGCCTGCGGCTGAAACCGAGGCTGAAGCCCGCGCGTTTGGCAGCCCACCACACCAGCGCCAGTTGCGCGATGCCTGCGATGGGTACGGACAAGGCCAGCGTATCGCCGACTTGCAGGCCAAGCGCCTTATCGATGCCTAGGCCCAACGCCTCTGATCCGTCGCGGCCTAGGGCGGCACCGATAAGGACCGCAATGATAAAGATGATGTTCAGCACAACGGGCGCAGCGGCTGCAGCCATAAAACGGCCTGTGGCATTCAGCACACCCGATGCAAGCGCCGCGAGCGAGATGAACAGGATGTAGGGAAAGGCAAGTCGCCCATATTCAACGGCCAGATCAAAGCGTTCGTCACCAGCAAAGCCCGAAGCCATCAAAAGCACCAGACCGGGCATGGCGATTATGCCGATTATGGTGAACATTGTCAGGACGAAAGCCATCCCAACAAACGCATCTTGGGCAAACTCTTCTGGGCCGTCGCCGCTTTCGAGTTTTTTCGAGAACATCGGCACAAAGGCCATGTTGAACGCGCCCTCGGCAAAGAAGCGGCGAAACATATTGGGCAAGGAAAATGCCACCAAGAACGCTTCTGCTGCTGGGCCTGACCCCAGATAGCCAGCGATCATCACATCGCGAATGAACCCCATGACACGGCTAAGAAGGGTCCAGATACCGACGGTAAAAAAGCCGGACATCAGACGGATTGGTTTCATTGAATTTCTTGCCCTGTGACTGCGGTGCCAATGGCCTATCGTTTGGCGTCGCATAGCGCAATTGTTGATGTGAGATGGGCAATGGTCGCCAACGAAAAGCTGCCGACCCAATTTCGCATTCGCAAAGCGCGCCTTGGTGCGCAAAGACCTCTAGGTTTGAGCCCGTTCGACTCCTTCGGTGATGGCCAGTCGCAGGCGCTTTTCAAGGCTTTTTTGCTTGCTTTCAGAATAGTATTTTAGCCCAAACATGTCTTTGACATAGAACGTATCGACGACCTGTTCGCCGTAGGTCGCGATGACGGCATTGGCGATGTATACGTTCGCTTCAGACAGGCTGCGGGTCAGATCGTACAGCAGGCCGGGGCGGTCCCGGGTATCGACCTCAATGATCGTATAGATTTCCGAGCCGTCATTATCGAAGGTGATGTGAGTGGGAACCCTGAACGCCCTTTCGCGCTTTTTGACTTTGTCGCGGGATTTCAATTCTTCCCGGGCAAGGATTTCACCTTTGAGTGTCTTGGAAATCATCTGCCTGAGGCGGGGCAGGCGGGCAGCATCATAAGGGTTTCCATCGGAATCTTGTATCCAGAACGCATCGGTCACATAACCGTCTTTGGTCGTATAGCTGCGGGCATCGACCACATTTGCACCAACCAGCGCCAAGGCACCGGCAAGCCGTGCGAAAATGCCGGGGTGGTCCGCCATCACAAAACACGCGCGGGTGGCATCGCGATCTTCATCAGGGTGCAGATCAATGCGAATTTCACCGTCCTGAATGTCACGAAGCATCTGGGCAAACACGACATGGGCCGTAATATGCAGCCCTTGCCAATAAGGCGGATAGTGACGGGCTGTCTCGACCTGCAAATCCTTGCGTGGCCAATCGGAAAGGGCTGCGCGCAATGTCTTTTTCGCCTCGTCCCCGCGGTTCGCACGGTTCAGATCCTCAAGACCGGTTTCAAGCGCACGTTTGGTCTGGCGGTACAGGCCGCGGATCAGCACGGCCTTCCAATTGTTCCAAGTGTTGGGCCCCACGCCGCGAATATCGCAGACAGTAAGCACACATAGCAGATCAAGGCGTTTGACCGTCTGCACTGCTTTGGCGAAGTCCCGCACGGTGCGCGGGTCGGCAATGTCGCGTTTCTGCGCCATGTCTGACATCAAAAGGTGATAGCGGACCAACCATTCAACTGTGTCGACTTCGTTCTTGTTCAGCCCCAGCCGTGGCGCGATCTTGCGGACCATTTGCGCACCAAGGATCGAGTGGTCCTCGGGGCGCCCCTTTGCGATGTCATGCAGCAGCAAGGCCACATAGATGACTTTGCGGTTTACGCCGCGTTTCAGTATATTCGACGCAACCGGCAGATCTTCCTCAAGCTCGCCTCGTTCGATAAGGGCAAGGTTGGTGATGCACTGGATCGTATGCTCGTCCACTGTATAGCTGTGATACATATTGAACTGCATCATCGCGACGATGTTCTCGAATTCGGGAATAAAGGCAGATAGAACGCCCAGTTCGTTCATGCGGCGCAGGCCACGTTCAGGGTTGCCGTGCTTGAGCAGCAGATCAAGGAAAATGCGCTGCGCTTCGGCGTTGTTGCGCATGTCGTCGTCGATCAAATTCAGGTTCAGCTTTACCAGCCGCATGGCGTCAGGGTGGATCAGCATACCCGTCCGCAATGCTTCTTCGAATATCCGCAAAAGGTTCAACTTGTCTGCGATAAACGCAGCATCATCGACAATCGCAAGGCGCCCTACGACCACTTCGTAGCCTTTGCGCATCTTGGGGCGACGGCGGAATATACGCTCCAACAAGGGTTCAGCCTTGATGTGGATGCTTTCCAGCTTGGTTAGAAAGATGCGGGTCAACTCACCCACTTGGGTGGCATGACGGAAATAGGCTTGCATGAACACTTCGACACCGCGCCTGCCGCCTGTGTCCATGTATCCCATCGCTTCAGCGACGGCGACTTGCATGTCAAAGGTCAGTTGCTCAGTTGCGCGCCCAGACAGCAAATGCAGATGCCCGCGCACCGCCCAAAGAAAATCCTCGGCGGCGACGAAGGTTTTGAATTCTTCTTCCAGAAAGATGCCGCGATCCACCAGATCGGCAGCATTTTCTACGTTATAGATATGCTTGGCGATCCAGAAAAGAGACTGCAAATCGCGCAGACCCCCTTTGGCTTCCTTGACGTTCGGCTCAACTTGATAGCGCAGACCCTGCTTGCGGTGGCGCACGGCGCGCTCTTCCAGTTTGGCTTCGATAAAGCTGCGGCCCGCACCGGAAAAAAGATCCGCTTTAAGAGTCTGGTCCAGCTCGGCAGTCAGTTCAAGATTGCCAGCGATAAAACGATGCTCAAGCAGGGCGGTCTGAATGGTGAAATCTTCGGAGCCAAGGCGCACGCAGTCGCGGATAGTGCGGGTGGAATGGCCGATCTTCAGCTTCAAATCCCACAAGATGTAGAGCATGGATTCGATCACGCTTTCGGTCCAGGCCGTCGCTTTGTAGGGGATCAAAAACAGCAGATCAACGTCCGAGAACGGGGCCATTTCACCCCGGCCGTACCCGCCAACGCCAATCACCGCCAAACGTTCGCCGGATGTCGGGTTCGGCTTGGGATGCAACCGTTGGGTTGCAATCTGCAACGTGCTGCGGACCAGTTGATCCGTCAAAAAACAATACGCCGACGTCATTGCGCGCGCGTCGAACGGCGTCGCGGCAAAGGCACGGGCAATTTCAGCGCGGCCCGTTTTCTGGGCCTCCGCAAGGATACGCACAGCCGCCGCGCGCACTTCGCTGCTGTCTGATGCATCCTCGAATGCCGCAGTCAGGGCTTCGGAAACTGCGTCCTCGTCAAAAATCAATTCGGGGGCACTGATCAGGTGAAGCGCCGTTGCTTCACCTGTCTCAGCTTGTGCAACTAATGGTTTTACCACTTAGTTTCCTTTAAAAGCCGGCACCGCCAAACCCTTTGGGGGCCGGATCAATTATCACAACAGACTTGTTGCGAACCGTTGCGATTGCCAGACCGTGTTCGGTTGTCCCGTCAGCCTTGAAGCGAAACACACCGCTGGCCCCGCGGAAACCCGCACCTTGGGTCAAACGTGCTGCTGACAGGGAATTCGATTTGCCTGATTTTACCAAGGCACCAACCGCCGCGATGCCGTCGAATGCCAGACCTGCAATCGGATTGGGTTTTTTGCCATAGGCCGCGGAATAGCGTTGCGAGAACGCAGCGGTCGCAGATGGATCTGGCAAGGCGAACCACCCCCCCTGAACGCCGGGCAGTGCCAGTGTTTGAGCCGGAATATCCCAGCGAGTCAGACCAATATATTGCGTCGTTGCAACGGGCAGGCCCGCTTCTGGCAAGAGTTGCGCGAAGAGAGGCAACGCGCTGGCTGATGATGTGGTCAGGAAAATTGCGTTGGCACCATTCGCGTCAACGGCAGCTTTCACACGTGGCACCGCCGCAATCACCGATTCCTGGCTTAGTGAGTAATCAACCGCACCAGCGGATGTCGCGCCATTTGCTGCAATGGCAGTCAAGATGGCGTTGCGGCCCAGTTGCCCTGCGACGTCATTGCCGTGGAGGATCAGGATTTTGTCTTTGCCTGTAGCTTTTGCATAGCGCACCAGACGGTTTGAGGTGTCCCCAAACCCTTGTCCCATTGCAAAGACGTTGCCGCCCGCGATGCTGGGGTTGTTCGAGAAGGACAAAACGTTGATGCCTTGCGCAGCAACGGCATTGCCTGCTGCATTTGCCGCTTCGCCGTACAGCGGTCCGATGATGATTTGCGCGCCTTCCGCAACAGCTTGGGACGCTGCCGTTCCTGCTAGGGCAGCGCTGCCGCCTGTGCCATAGACCCGCAAATCAATCTGCACACCAGAAAGATCACGGATCGCCAGACGGGCCGCGTTCTCAAGCTCTTGTGCCAAAAGGTTGTCACTGGCAGAGCCGCCGCGCGGAATTAGCAAGGCAACCGGAACAGGTTTGCTGGCGTCTACCTTGGGTCCTTTGTTAGACCCGATATTCGTCAGTCCTGCCGGATCACAGGCGGCCAAAACAAACGCCACAAAGGGCAGGATCAAAAGCCGCAGTGGCTTGCGAAGGGTGTCGAAAACAGCGAACATAGCGATGTTACTCCATAGTGGCAGGTCGGCGGCAATAGCCCATGAACAGATGCACCGATCATAGAGGGTGCGAAAGGCGGGTCCAGCTTGAATTATCAAAAGGTACCGCTGTCAGCGGGGCTTTACTTTGTCGGCGTCCCGATTGGAACCGCCCGTGACATTACCTTGCGTGCTCTTGACGTCTTGGCCTCGGCTGATGTTTTGGCGGCCGAAGATACACGTAGCTTGCGCAGATTGATGGAAATTCACGGTGTTCCGTTGGACGGGCGCAGGGTGCTTGCGCTGCATGACCATTCGGGCACAGGCGTGCAGGACAAGCTGTTGGCAGCCATAAGGGATGGGCGATCAGTCGCCTATGCCTCCGAAGCGGGTATGCCACTTATTGCCGATCCGGGGTTTGAACTATCTCGCGCCGTGTCGCAGGCTGACCTTATGTTGACCTGCGCGCCGGGGCCATCGGCGGTGTTAACCGCGCTTGCCTTGGCCGGCCTGCCGACAGATGCATTTTTCTTTGCCGGGTTTTTACCGAATGCGAAATCGGCGCGCCTAACGGCCCTGCAAAAGCTGAAAGACGTCCAAGGGACGCTTGTGTTTTACGAATCGCCCAAACGTGTTGGGGCGATGCTGCGGGATGCCGCCAAAGCGTTGGGCGAAGAGCGCCCCGCCGCTGTGTGCCGCGAACTGACCAAGAAATTCGAGGAAGTCCGCCGTGGTACTTTGGGAGAGCTGCAAGAGTATTATGCGGACAAATCCCCCAAAGGCGAGATTGTCGTTCTAATTGACCGTGGTCGTTTACAGTCCGTTAGCGAAAGTGACCTAACCTCTGATCTGGCATCGGCGCTAGAGACAATGTCGATGCGCGATGCCGTCGATATGGTGGCGCAAGCGCACAACCTGCCGCGCAGGCAGGTATATCAGGCTGCCTTGGAACAGGGCAAAGGGAACGGGTAATCATGTCAGCGGCAAAGCAAATTCAGGGGTCGGTCAGTTACTACGCTGGTCAAGCCGCTGAAAATGCAGTCGCTCGGGATTACGTTCGTCGGGGATTTATCCTTGCCTGTGAACGATGGCGGGGCAAACGCGGTGAAATCGATCTGATTATGCGGCACGGGCCCGATCTGGTTTTTGTCGAAGTCAAGAAAAGCAAAAGCTTTCAACATGCCGCCTTGCGGATCACGCGTCGCCAGATGGACAGGATATTTGGATCAGCCGAAGAATTCCTTGCCAATGAGCCAAATGGCAGCCTTACCAATGTGCGCTTTGACGTGGCTTTGGTTGATCAAACAGGCCAGTTGCGCATTGTCGAAAACGCGTTTGGCCACGACTGACCCATTGCACCCTGCGCCCTGCTGCGTCATCTAATGATGAACAGTACGGAGCTCTGGTATGAAAATCGCCTTTCAAATGGACCCGATCGGGGCCGTCAATGTCAATGCCGACAGCACATTTCGCATCGCCGAAGAAGCACAAGCTCGCGGCCATTCGCTTTTTTATTACACGCCTGACCATCTGGCATTCCAAGAGGGGCGGATCACCGCACGCGGTCACGATCTAACAGTGCAGCGCGTTCAGGGCAATCACGCCACACTGGGCCCCCTGCGCGAAGTTGATTTGGCAGATTATGACGTGGTTTGGCTGCGTCAGGACCCGCCATTCGACATGCATTACATCACATCCACGCATCTTTTGGACCGTCTTCAGAAAACCACACTTGTTGTGAATGATCCATTCTGGGTGCGCAATTATCCTGAGAAACTGATGTGTCTGGATTTCCCCGATTTGATCCCGCCAACGACAATCGCGCGTGATTTTGAAACCATCAAGGCTTTTAAGGCCAAGTATGGTGACGTGATCCTGAAACCGCTTTACGGCAATGGCGGTGCTGGGGTGTTCCGGCTTGACGAAAACGACCGCAATCTTGGATCGCTTTACGAACTGTTTACCGGTTTCTCTCGCGAGCCGTTGATCGTTCAGCAATTCCTGCCGGCAGTCTCCAAAGGTGACAAACGTGTAATCTTGGTGGATGGCGAACCCGTGGGTGCGATCAACCGCGTTCCAGCCGAGGGGGAGACCCGTTCGAATATGCACGTTGGGGGGCGCCCCGAAAAGGTCGGTCTGACAGACCGCGATCTTGAGATTTGCGCGGTCATCGGCCCGGTGCTTAAGGAAAAAGGCCAGATCTTTGTCGGAATTGATGTGATCGGGGATTACCTGACCGAAATCAACGTGACGTCACCGACCGGTATCCAGGAACTTGAACGTTTCGATGACACCAACATCGCCGCCACGATTTGGGAAGCGATTGAAGCGCGCTGCGCATGAGCCTGATACGTCCGGCGCTGAATATCTATTTACGGGTGGTTGAGAAACGCCGGATGCAGCGCAGCAAAACGCCTGAAAAGCTGCGCCAGAATCTTGAGCGCAGCGCGCGACTGCTTTTCCATCCGCCTCGCGGGACACGGATTGAAAAAGTCACATATCCCGGCTGCGTGGATATGCTGGCCGTTACGCCAGAGCAAGTTACGTCCGATATCGTCATCTTCTACATCCACGGCGGCGGATTTGTTTTTGGCAGCCCCGAAACCCACGCTGCAATGCTGGGGCAACTGGCTGCGCGGGTTGGAGCGCGGGTTGTGATGCCGCGATACCGGCTTGCGCCAGAAAACAAGTTCCCAGCAGCGCCGGACGACGTCGAAAATGCCTATCGTGGATTAATCGCGTCAGGCGTGGCCCCGCAGAACATCGTAATCGGTGGTGACAGTGCAGGGGGCGGGCTAACCTTTGGCCTGCTCGTGGATATTCTGGCCAAAAAATTGCCACTGCCACGCGGTGCCTTTGGCTTCTCGCCCTTTGTTGATTGTACACGCCAAGGCGCAAGCTATATCGAAAATGCTGACCGCGAGGCCGTTCTTGCACCAGAGCGAG
>JAPKCR010000551.1 GCA_026421135.1 Sulfitobacter sp.
AAATCCGAAGTAACAAACGCCCACATCAATGCGCCGAAAGCCATTGCCGTAAGGGCAAATTGCGCACCAGCGGCAGGTTCGGCAACGGCCATCCACCCGGGCCAGCGTTTATAGGCACCAATCAGCGGCACGACCATCTGGAAAATGGCGACACCAAAGGCAAGGATAAGGGCGAAATGTCCGAGTTCTGTAATCATGCCTCATTATAGGGCGCAATCGCCCACCTTGCCATGCCCATTCACGCATCCTTGACGCGCAAAGCGTCGCAGCTAAGCCGCCGCCCTGCGCCATTCCTCAAGCGCGGGGTTTTCCGCAGCCTCGATCGCGGCCAAAGACAGGGCAGAATCGTCCCCGGTCGCGGCCACTTTGACTGAATCGTGATGCAGCGCGTTGATCGACCGGATGTTGCCCACCACTTGGGGGACCTGCGCAATGGTACGGACAATAGAGCGTTGGAATTCCTGGGTTTTCACCTGATGCCGCGCGCCAAAATAGAACGATACGATCACACCTAACAGCCACCACAACGGCTCAGGCACCAGCGCAATTCCCTGCATGCGTGCCGCAAACCAGATTGGATCGACCATCGCAGCCAAAAATAAGCCAAGCGTGCCAAGGGCAAGCGAGGGGCGCGGCACTCGGTTTAGCCCGTCCATAAATCGGTCAAAGCCGCCTTTGCGCTCGATCGCGAACTCGGCCGCATATTGCGCCATCGCCTGATCTTGCGCGGCGGCAGACCTTTGCGCGCCTTTTTCGGCGTTCTCGCGAAACACTTCGACCGTGTCGCGCACCATTTCGCCGCCATTCCCGAACACCAACTCAATAACTTTGTCGATCACCCCCATGAGGCCGTCCTTTCTCTGAAATCTGATTGGCTCAGATGATATTTCGGGGCGATGAACTCTTCGGCGCGTTTGATCCAGCCGCCTTTGCCCCCCGCACGTGTTCGGGCATATTTTCGGCTTGCAGGTCGTCGGTCCGCCAAACGAAAATAGTAATTCCGTCGCGCAATCCCGTAGGCATCCACCAGTTCCTGCGGTGCTTTGGCATGAGCGTCATGTGCAGCAGCGTGACTTTGCGGGCCTAGCGCGCCGTCGACGGCGATATTATACCCCATGGTCCGCAAAAGCCGTTGCAAGATTTTCACCGCATTGCCCCCCGCGTTCACGTACATATCGAAGACACTGGGGTGCAGCGCGTCTGGCAGCCCCCCGATCAAAGGCGCGTGGAAATAGTGCTGGATGAAAATATCAATTGCATCATCTTGCGTGAGGCTGCGCAGGTCGCGCTGGTCTACCGAACCGTCATGGTTCATGTCGATCCTCAGACGGCGCATTGAGTGGATTGTGACGCCAAAATTCGTGGCCCCGCCCGGATCATCGGGATCGTTCACAAACCCGCCTTCACGGGCCACGATCTCTCTCGCGATGTCTTTAACAGAATACATTGAACAGCCCCTTGCACGTTTCAGTGCGGCAAGGGTGCGGTGTCATTCGTTAATGTATGGAAAGCAGCCCGTTCGGTCTTAGCTCTCAGGCTCTACGTAAACACCTTGGGCCTTTAGGGCGTCAACGACCTCTTTCGGCATATAATTTTCGTCATGTTTGGCAAGGATTTCAGTCGCTTCGAAGACGCCGTTGATGTAGCGGCCCGTGCCGACCATTCCTTGATTTTCCTCAAACAGGTCAGGTAGAACACCGGTGTAAGTCGCAGGAACTACTGCCCCGCCATCGGTCACGGAAAAGCGGATCGTCTCTCCGTCACCACGAACAAGCGACCCTTCGGCGACCAGCCCGCCAATGCGAAAAACCTCGTTCGGGCCTGGTGGTTCGGCTATTACCTGACTTGGCGCGCGGAAAAAGTTGATCCCGTCGCGCATCGCATAACCGATCAACGCAGTCGACAGCGCCAAAGCCACTACCGCCACTGCGATCACCTGAATTCGCCGCTGCTTTTTAAGACTTTTCATCGGACCTCAAGGGAATAGCGGGGCCATCATCAGCCCCTCCGTCTCTTCAATACCTAACATCAGATTGGCATTTTGCAACGCCTGCCCGCTTGACCCTTTTGTGAGGTTGTCCAATGCGGCAATTACAATCGTGCGCCCTTCGATCCGGTCTGCGACCACTCCGATGTGACAAAAGTTCGATCCGCGAATGTGGCGCGTGCTGGGTGCCTCTCCCATGGGCAGCACCTCGATGAAAGGTTCATCTGCGTAAGCGGCCATAAATGTATCATGAATGACCTTTGCATCCCCTTTAACATAGACGGTCGCCAGAATACCGCGGTTGGCAGGGATCAGATGCGGGGTAAATTGCACTTTGATCGGACGGCCCGCGATGGCGGAAAATTCCTGATCAAATTCGCCCAAGTGGCGATGCGTGCCGCCGATGGAATAGGCGTGGTACCCTTCAGACAGCTCTGCGTGCAGCAGGTTTTCTTTCAACGACCGGCCCGCACCGGACACGGCGCATTTCAGGTCCAGAATGATTTCATCCAGATCAATTACGCCCTTTTGGATCAAAGGACGCAAGGCAAACTGCCCCGTTGCCGCGTTGCAGCCCGTACCCGCAACCAAGCGCGCGCCCTTAATATCATCGCGGTAGAATTCGGTCAGCCCGTAAACTGCCTCTTTCTGCTGCTCTAATGCAGCATGAGGGTTGCCGTACCATTTGGTATATTCATCGGGATCACGCAGCCGAAAGTCAGCAG
>JAPKCR010000552.1 GCA_026421135.1 Sulfitobacter sp.
CAACGTTGAGCGCGGTCAAGATCGTGTATGAGTCCTGTTCAGTAAGGACAATTGGCGGCGACAAAATAAGGTTTGGACCAGACATCCGCACCTACATAAAGGGATGTCAAGGCCGGGGCCAGCTCAGCACCGGCGCAGGCATCATTTGGATCTCGCGCGCTGGCGCGACGTAGGTGGTGTTTGGCAGGTTGGCAACCTTGGTATGAAAATTGGCCAAGCGCCCGTCGTGCTTTTTGGAGATATTGAAACGGCAGCGTTTCTTTTGTGTCTGATACGTACATACGGTTTGATCCGGGCCGATCTTGCACACGTTCGAAGCGACGCACTAGGTGCGCCCTAATTTGAACCTAAATTCTATCGACCGCAGGGACAAACAGATGCCTCCCGCGGCCGACACTGAATTTACTGAGATTGGGCGCTGCGCTGTTCGGGGCGTGCGGCTATTGGCACCATCAGGTGAACGTAAGGTGTGCCGGACCACATGACGTAAGGGCCATCTGTTTGGGTAACGGTAGGTATGCCTTCATAAACCGACGGGTCGGGGGTGATAACCATCATATGCGGTCCCTCAACGATCCATTCGTTGTCGGCGGTCGGTTCGGTAGCGGCAGGGTCGATGTTACTGGCCCCTCCACCAGGCGAGTCGCCCGCCAACATGTATGCAATGGCCAGTCGCTCAGCGGTGAAGGGGGTGCCACCCATCCACGCAGCCATCCAGCGCCGCCATTCAGTGTCCATACACATCGGGCCCGCAAGGCCTTCTGGCGAGGGATAACAGGTGTAGTCGCTTGTTCCCTCACGCAGGATATTGCCAGCCATATCGGACACCTTCGCGGTCTCGAGAATACCGGCCGGTGCCGCACGCAAAGCGTCAGCGATCATCGCTTCAGACGAGGATTGGGCGCTCGCAGGGCCAACAAATGCCGCGCAGATTAACGTCGCGGCGGCAGACCAATGCAAGCCACTACAGGTTCTTTGCCTATGAGTTAGATGTTTGAAAGACTGCCGGTGAAGAAGTGATACTATACTGGAAATCATAGCGAAGTTCCTTCCGATGAATGTTCGTCAATCCAAAGCGGACTGGCGCAACTTCCCGAAGGATGCGGTATCGCGCGCAAACGCGATAGTCCTGAAACTGTACCGGACTTCTGTCTATATAGTGAGTTTAATGCACTAGCTTCTTTTGCGCACTGAACGGACTAAGGCCAAGCCAAGTCTGCATCGTTCGTGCAATTTCTGCGTTGCCATCAAACTGGATTGCATCACCGGCATCGGACACCTTGATCAGCCCCATCCAAATTGCGGTCATCGTCCGCAGATCCGTGGTGATCCAAAGATCAACATCATACCCGGGATCAGACGAGCAAAGGTCAATCTCGGCTTCAGGGTCCACGACCAACCACCAATTTTGCTGTGCTTCCGCCAGTTCAGGATATTTGAATTGGACAACTATACGGTGCTTTGGAAGGGGTGCCGGATTGAGATTACGGCGCATGTCCCACATTAACAGCGAAGGGTCGAGATTTTTAAGCGTTGCCTGCGTTTCGATCCATTTCTGCCCCCACAGACCGAACGCTTCGACGACCGATTGAAGGTCTCGGCCCGCTTCCGTCAGGCGATATTCATGTACGTTTGGCTCATCAGGAATAAGAGTACGCGTGACGATACCTGCGACTTCAAGCTCGTGCAGCCGTTGCGACAACAAGGTTGGGGACATGCGCGGCACGCCGCGGCGCAGGTCGTTGAACCGGGTCGAACCTGCCACCAATTCCCGCACTAAAACCATGGTCCATCGCGTGCAGAGTGTCTCTGCAGCCATCGCAACTGGGCAAAACTGTCCATAACTTCCGAGTGTCAAAACGATACTCCTACGTGACTGATCGATCTCCCGAACCCAAGCTTAACACACCTTGCGTCAAACCAGCATCAAAATGGTGGTCCAGTTTCAGGACTGGCGCGGTTCTGATCATTGGCGCAGCCTTGTGATATATTCATTCCCTATCGGAGAAATTGATATGACCCTGGCATTGAAAGCATTGAACGGCGGGACGGTTGACGTCACGCAGCCGAAACTAAAGGACCTTAGCGCAGCACTTAGCGGTACGCTGATCGACAAAGCGGATAGCGAATATGACGAGGCGCGCAGTGTCTGGAACGGTATGATCGACCGACATCCCGGTAAAATCGTCCGTGCGCACAATACGAATGATATTCGGCTGACCGTGAATTTCGCGCGAGAAAACGATCTCTTACTAGCGATTAAAAGCGGCGGCCATCAGATTGCAGGTCATGCGGTTGCCGATGGTGCACTCCTTCTGGACCTGTCGCAAATGCGAGAGGTCGTCGTAGACGTTAAGAAATCAACCGCGAAAGTTCAGCCTGGATGCCTGCTTTCCGATGTCGATGCAGCGACCCAAATTCATGGCTTGGCCGTGCCGCTGGGCATCAATTCGACCACTGGTGTCGCTGGACTGACCCTTGGCGGCGGCTTTGGCTGGATCACTGGCAAACATGGTCTGACGATCGACAACCTAATTTCTGCTGAAGTGGTTTGCGCAGACGGCGAAGTCCGCGTGGCGTCGGCCAACCAGCATCCGGACCTGTTTTGGGCCATCCGCGGTGGCGGCGGTAATTTTGGCGTCATATCTTCGTTCGAATTTGCGCTTCACCCGATCGGGCCAGAGGTTCTGTCCGGTCTGATTGTCCATCCT
>JAPKCR010000553.1 GCA_026421135.1 Sulfitobacter sp.
TGATCGCAGAGCCGCATTGAAATTCCTCAGGAAAACCATGAAACGCCATGGTCGCCCACATATTTTCGTCACCGACAAATTACGTTCCGACGGCGCGGCACTGAAGGTCATAGGCAACGCAGATCGGCAAGAAACCGGCCGCTGGCTTAATAACAGGTCGGAGATTTCACACCAGCCATTTAGGCGAAGAGAGTGGGCCATGCTGCGCTTCAGGCGGATGCGAACTTTACAGAAATTCGTCGCCGTCCACGCTTCAGTCCACAACCATTTCAACCAGGAACGCCATCTCTATAATCGATCAAATTTCAAGCTGAAGCGCTCCGCCGCTCTTGCCGAGTGGCGCGGTCGCGGCGCGGCATAACAAATTGAAATTGCTGGAGAACAGAGGCTGGTTCGCATTTGTCTGACAGCACCAACTCCGAATTGGGGGGACATTTTGCTATCAACAGATGCAAGATGGTCTCCCTCCCGCCTCAACACGATTTCTTCTGACACTGCCTACTTCAGCACGATCGGTTCGCCATGCGGGGTCGCAGCAGCGGCCTGTTCCCATCTGACTTTGGTCGTTTCCAGATCGGCTTTTGTTGTCAGAGCTTTGTCGGCCACCAGTTTTTCGAGTGCGGACAGCCAGTGTTGATAATACGCTCGGTCAGTTCCTGAATGAATTTCCGACGACAGGGCATCTGCCCACTCGTCCCATCCAAACGCCCCGTTTTGATGCAGGTTTACAGCCATTGCAAAAGCTTGCGCTTCCCATGGCTCATTAAATACAGGTTCGTCGTCTTGCAGCTCAATACCCTGCAATTTATTTAGATCGGGTCTGTTCATAACGATGCCCTTAGATAGGGTTCCCATAGATCTAGCGATATGGTGTCTATGTCATTTCCCTGCTCACCCCACAGATCACGGGACTTGAAGGTAACCTGATAAAGCCAATGTGGGTTTTCACCCAGACCTTGTGAGTTGGTATCTGGAAAGACGTGAAAGCCGTGCACTTTGGTTATCTCACCAGTCTTGTCTCTCGCATAGCGCGGCAAACGCGTGTGCGTTCGCGGATGGTTGTTCAGCGTCTTGATTTGATCACCTACGCGCCACGATGGTGTGCTTTTGGGGGGCCGATTGGCTGGCCCACCTGCAAACAGCACGTCATTGACCTCTGGTGCCTCCAATTTTCTTTTCACGGGTTTTGGGGGATCAATCAAGGATTGTGTTTGAATTTCCGTTTCAGAAATCATCGAGCGTTCTTTCATCAACCAAACAGCGGCTTCCATCCAAATCTGATAGTAAGGGGTTTGCATATATTCCGCTGGATGCATGCTCTCTCGGGCAAACCGGGACATATCGATGTTCCATTCGCCACAGGCACCCAGCGCGATCGTCAGGCCCAGCGCGCGGCTTTCCCATGCGGCATGAAAGAGGGGCTCGTCTTGTTCTTCGATCACCGGACCAAAACCCATCATCCCCCCAAGATCAGCACCACCATTCATGCTTGATCCTCTGGTTTCGTGGCCAAGCCCGTTCCAATCATTGAATTCCGGGTCACAAGCTTGGCCAATTGTTCTTCGGACCAACCTTCCGTTCCCGCCGGTCTTTGTGGAATAACAAGATACCGGATTTCCGAGGTTGAATCGTGAACTTCCACTTTGGTCGTCGCAGGGAATGATAATCCGAAATCTTCCAAAACCCCTCGTGGATCAATAACTACACGAGACCGGTACGGCGGAGATTTATACCATGTCGGCGGTAGACCAAGCACCGACCAAGGGTAGCACGAGCAAAGTGTGCAAACGACCAAATGGTGAACGTCATCGGAGTTGAAGACCGCGTCTATGTGTTCACCTTGCCGCGACGTGTAGCCGAGCGAGTGAATGGCCGCCGTTGAGTCAGTTTGAAGCCATTCCTTGTACGTCTGGTCGGTCCAGGACTTGGCAATCACATGAGCACCGTTTTGCGGTCCTATTTTAGTTTCATATGTCTGAACAATCTCATCGACTGCATCGCTATCGATATACCCTTTTGCGGAAAGCACGGTTTCAAGTGCTCTAACCCGAGCCTCAGTATCCGTCAGATGCGAGTGGTCGTGTTGATGATCATGATGGTGATCGTGGGTATGTTTGTCTGAGCTCATATGGCCACCATATCTGTTTCGAACGATCATAAGCGAAAACAGAAATGTATTCGAGTGAGTCGATTTTGTTTAAATCGACAATTACCAATTAGAATGTCCTTCCGCTCACAGAGCCACTGTTCTGCGCTCCGATCAAGCCTCTTGGATCCATGGTACGGCACTGTCAGAAGAAAACTTGTTGAGGCGGGCAGGGCGAACACTCAGCGTCCCGGGATGACAAAACGCAGCCCCTTCCGATATTTCAAGACGAGCCCCGAGATCATCCGCTTAGCGGTGATGATGTATGTCCGGTTTCCGCCTTCGCTTCGCAATGTGGAGGACCTTTTGCACGAACGCGGTATCGATATCAGCCACGAAACCGTTCGGTTTTGGTGGAACAGATTTGGCCCAATATTTGCCGCTGAAATTCGCAAGAATAGGGTCAGCCAGATGCGCGCATATTAAAATTGGCAGTGGCACCTGGACGAGGTGTTCGTGAAGATCAACGGCGAGACGCACTATCTTTGGCTGGCTGTGGACCACGAAGGGGAAGTGCTGGAAAGCTATGTGACCAAACGCCGTGATCGCAGAGCCGCATTG
>JAPKCR010000554.1 GCA_026421135.1 Sulfitobacter sp.
CCGAAGAATTGGACGCCGCTGTCCTTAAGGTGAGTTGCAAAGAGCTGTTCTGCGGTAGCATAGGCCTCATCAATCGTCGTTTGATCGAACCAGCGCTTAAGATAGCCGAGGCTGATATGGAATTCATACGTATCGATATCGGATCGATAAAGGCCAGTAAGTTTTTGCAGACGATGGCGCGCATCAGATAATTTTGATCGGTCTGCATCGCTGGCTGCTCGCATCGTTACAGTTCCGGGCAGAGAAATTCCGGATGCAACCATACCAAAACCCGACCTATTTGTTTGGTTTGCGAACCGTTCTGAGAAAGTCGACGTAATGTCATCCAGTGATGACGCGCGGTCCATACCTTCAGGCCAACCGTCCTCGCCTAAGGGAACACCGCTGACGCCGCAAAAAATTGTCATATGAAAACTGGGCTTGGGCAAGAACGTATAGTGCTCCGCGAACACCGAATTCCTTAGCGCATCCTGAAACGCACAAAGTGCTTTGTAGAATTGCGATGATTGGTCGATGTGACAGATAAATGTGTTCCCTGGGAAAGGTAGAACGTTACCTTCTTTGTCAAATTTACCGCCATGCCCCGGATCGGTGATCGCCTTTGGGAAAGACCCGTCTTTGTCCGCACCGATCAAGTACTGAATAGTTTTGGACCGAGTTGGCTCTGGCATACGCCATTCTTTGTGCATGGCTCTTTTGGCTCCACTTGTCGATATTTCGGTTGGGGGGATCATTCTAGCAGCTCTATCTGGTCGTTAAAGTGAATAATACTTGTTTCACGCAATATTTGCGCTGCGCTTTCTGGGCTAAGATCACGCTGTACTTCGCCCAGAAGCTCAAACCCAACCATGAATTTGCGGATCGATGCCGATCGCAACAAAGGTGGATAGAAATGAGCATGAAGGGTCCAATGTGGGAAATCTGCGTTTTGTGTCGGGGCGCCGTGCCATCCCATTGAATACGGAAATTCCGTACTGAAGAGATTGTCATATTTAGTGGTTATCTCTTTAAGAATTTTGGCTAGGTCGCGCGCTTGATCATCATTTAGGTCCGACAGGCGCGAGACGTTTTCCAAGGGCAAAACCAATGCCTCGAACGGCCACGAAGCCCAGTATGGGACGACGCAAACCCAATGAGAATTTTTCAAAACGACACGTGTTTCGTCCTGACACTCGCGAAGCGCGTATTCATGCAGCAGTGGGCGCTTGTTCTTATCGTATGCGATGCGTTGATGTGAGTCTTCGCGCGCAACCTCGGTTGGAATAAAATCAGAGGCCCAAATTTGACCGTGTGGATGAGGGTTTGAGCATCCCATCGCCGCACCGCGATTTTCGAAAATTTGTACGTTGGCGTATTGTGATGACAACTCCAAATATTGAGAGCGCCAGAGTGCGACAATCGCTTCGATGTCCGCCAAATTAAGTCGAGATAGGCCCAAATCATGACGCGGAGAATAACAGATGACCCGGGTTTCACCTTGGACCTCTTGTCGTTCAAAAAGCGGATCTTGTTCCGCGTTCTCGTCACTTTTGGGGCCGGGAAGCAGCGCTGGAAAGTCATTTTGGAAAACGTATGGGCCGCTATATATTGGGTTCACGTCGCCCGAGATGCGCGTATTTCCTGGGCAAAGATAACAGGAAGGGTCATGGCGCGACGTGCGCTCTTGGGCTTGCGTTTCTTGCGCACCTTGCCACGGCCGGTCGCTGCGTTGTGGGGATACCAGCACCCAAGACCCGTTCAACGGGTTAAACCGGCGATGCGGTCGGTCATGTTTTTCGGATTGGTCAATCATGCGAAGCTTTGCCATGTTTAATGCGCGAATAATGGATTGATTCAAAATTTCGTGGGGCCACAAGGGAGCCGTGGCCCCACGATTTGTCGAGCGCTAGGATCTAGCGTTCGAGGATAACATTATCGATGAATGCTTCTTCGACCTTGCCGCGGAACGGCTGAACGCCCCATGGCTGAAGGAATGCGCGCTGCTCGGTCGGAACCAATGCAAAGCTGTCGTCAGCTTCCGCGTGCATCGGCGCAGTGCCGAAGTCTTTATTGAACATCGATTGCGTTTCTGAAGACGTGAGCCAATTCACAAACACAGCCGCCGCCGCTGAGTGCGGTGCGTTCAGTGGAATGGCAACACCATTGGCACCACCGTTCATACCCATTTCTGGGATGTAGAACTTGATCTCTTTGCGCACTTCGCCGCGGTTCTGAAGGCCAGCCAAGTGGTCTTCCCAAGCCGGTGCAATCCAAAGTTCGCGATCACTGACACGAATGATGTTATCGGCGTTGGACGCTGTAACGACATAGTTTTCAGCATGTGTATTGAAAAAATCAAAACCTGGCTGCAAAGCTGCTAAGCGTTCATCCGTGACTTCCCCGTTGGTGAAATCTACGCCCGCAACAACACGAAGCGTGTTTTGGTAGAAGGAAGGGCCAGAGCCGCCTTTTTCATAGTTGAAGCCGAACTTACCTGGGTTTGCAGTCCAAAATGCAGCAAATCCTTCAGGGGTCTGCGGAAGGTCTTCGACGCTGATATGCTCAGGGTCATACGCGATACCAGATTGGTTTCCCCAGAAAGCCAACACATGTTCGCCGCCATCAACACCAGCGATATTTGAAACGCGGCCATCGTCGGCAGGCAGCATGTCAAATGAAGTGAACAACGTATCAAGTTCTACGGTCTGAAAGCTATCATAGCCCC
>JAPKCR010000555.1 GCA_026421135.1 Sulfitobacter sp.
ACGCCGTCCAATGGCGACAATCGCTGCCCTTTCTTTGCGCGAACAGAAGCAGCGCGGGCTTCGGACATGGCGCGGTCGGCTGTCACGCGGGCATAGATCTGGTCACGCAATGGATGCGCATCGATTGCATCCAGATATGTTTTGCACAAACCAACCGGATCAATCTGGCCCTCTTCAATGCCTCGTCCCAAATCTGCCGCCGTCATTGTCAGCCAGTCTTGCATGTCATTCCCCCGTTAATCTGCTGAAACGGACGGTAGCGGCGGTTGCACGCATGGACAATCCCTGACGCAAGCCCATATTTAGGCACATGGAATTTGAAACAGATATCGCGATCGTGGGCGGCGGGCTGAACGGCCCCGCCTTGGGTTTGGCACTGTCACAGATCGGGCTGCGGGTGACCATCATTGACCGGCTGGAAAGCGACGTGCGCAGTGACGCCGGTTTCGACGGTCGTTCCTATGCATTGGCGCTAACCACCACTCGCCTGTTGGACGGTATCGGTGTGTGGGACCACGTGGCAGAAAACGCCCAACCGATGCTTGAAATCAAAGTAACCGACGGGCGCGCTGGCGAAGGGCCATCACCGTTTTTCATGCATTTCGACCATACGGAGATCGAGGAAGGCCCGATGGGTCACATGGTCGAGGACCGGCACTTGCGTCTCGCATTGATGAACGCAACCAAAGCTGCAGATGGCATCACGCTGATGAATGGCGAAGAGGTCATCGCTCAAAACGTAGATGCGTCCGGTGTCACCCTGACATTGGGAAGCGGCAAGACTGTGCGGGCAAAACTGCTGGTTGGCGCGGATGGGCGAGGGTCAGAAACGGCCATGCGCGCAGGGATCAAACGTATCGGATGGGGATACGCGCAAACAGCTTTGGTTTGCGCGATCTCGCATGAAAAGCCCCACGGAGGGGTGGCCCATCAATTTTTCATGCCGCCCGGCCCGCTTGCGATATTACCCCTGACAGAAAACAGATCTTCGATTGTCTGGAGCGAAACGGCCGAAAATGCAGCGCGGATCAACGCGCTGCCAGATGATGCCTATCTGGACGTTTTGCGGCCCCGTTTTGGCGATTTTCTTGGTGAAATCTCGTTAGCAGGGGCGCGGCACACCTATCCGCTTAGCTTGTCATTGGCCCATTCGATGGTGGCCGATCGCGTGGCGTTATTGGGTGACGCAGCGCATGGTGTGCATCCGATTGCAGGCCAGGGATTGAATGCAGGGATGCGCGATGTTGCGGCTTTGGCCGAAGTGATCGCAGATGCACTGCGCCGCGGTCAGGACATCGGCAGCGTGACTGTTTTGGACCAGTATCAGATCTGGAGGCGCTTTGATAACACCGCGCTGGCGCTCGCGACTGACAGCTTTAACAGACTGTTTTCAAATGATAACCCCCTGCTGCGCCTTGCGCGAGATGTGGGAATGGCTGCCATTAATGCTATGCCCGGAGCACGCCGCGGGTTTATCCGCGAAGCAGCTGGTTTGACCGGTAATCTTCCACGCCTAATGCAAGGTGAACCGCTGTAAGCGGTCAGTCCAGTACCCGCGCTTCGTCGACCAGCATCACGGGAATACCGTTGCGGATTGGATAGGCAAGACCTGCCGCTTTTGAGACCAGTTCTTGTTTTACGGCATCATAGCTGAGTGTGGTTTGTGTGCGCGGGCAAACCAATGCCTCAAGCATCCTGCGGTCGAACTGGATTTCATCACTGCTCAATTCATCATCTCCCCATCCTGGCCACCACGTAGGGTGTATTCAATCAATGTCATTAGCGTTTCGCGACGTGTCGACAGCGATGGCGCTTCTAGCAGTGCTTGCTTGTCCTCTGAATCGAGGTCCAGCATCATAGACAACGAATTAATCAGCAGTTCATTATCGGCCTCTTGCAACGTATCCCAATCCGCCGACAGATTGCGTGCGTCGAAATACCGGCCAAGCGTATCCAAGAACTTCTCCCGGTCAAACTCACTGTCTTCTTCATCTTTTCCCAGATCGCGTTCGAAGCCGTCCCAGTTCACTTCGCAGCGACGATAGGGGGTGAAACCTTCGACTTCCTTGACCACACGGAACCGCGATACACCACCCAGCGTGATCATGTATCGGCCATCTTCCGTTTCAGAAAACTGAGTAATGCGCCCCGCGCATCCGATCGTTTGCAGGCCTGGCCCTTCGCGACCTGGCACAACATTGGGTTGAATCATCCCGATCAGACGTCCTGTCGTTTTTAGACAATCCTCGATCATCTGAAGATAGCGGGGTTCAAATATATGCAATGGAAGCCGCGATCGGGGGAGCAGCAGGGCCCCCCCGAGGGGGAAAATTGCGATCGTGTCTGGTAGCTCTGATTGCTTTATCATGAGGATATATCTAGTGCGCGAAACACCTTAAGCAAATATCATAGAGCTAAGTTTCCGACGTCCATTCAACGCGATTGGATCATTGGCCTTGAGCGCATCAAATATAGTGAAAAGCTGTGTCTTGGCGGCACCGTCATTCCATTCACGGTCCTTGCCAAACAAAGTGAGCAATTGGTCAACGGCACCCTGAATTTCGCCATGGGCATAAAGCGCCTTGGCCAGATCAAGCCGTGCTTGAAGATCATCGGGGTTGGCGTCTACAGCCGTTTGCAGCTCCGCCACAGGGCCCGCATCTGCAGCCTGACGGGCCAGCTCTAGCTGGGCA
>JAPKCR010000031.1 GCA_026421135.1 Sulfitobacter sp.
CTGGCTGATGTTGTCATGCGCTATCTTGTTGGTAGCCCGACGATCTGGACAGCCGAGCTGGCCACGTTGATTTTTGGGGTCTACGCGGTCATCGGCGGCGGCTATCTGCTAACCGAGCGCGGGCATGTGAACGTCGATATCTTTTATGGCCGCATGTCGCGCAGGCGCAGGTCGTCGCTGGATATTCTTACATTCCCGTTGTTCTTGCTGTTCGTCGGTGTGTTGCTTTGGCAGGGCTGGGATATCGCATCCGAGGCGATTGCAGATTTAGAACGATCGAATTCTGTCTGGAAGGCTCCGCTATGGCCGACAAAGGCGCTGATCCCGGTCGCCGCTATTTTGCTGTTGTTGCAAGGCCTCGTGCGTCTTTGGTCCGACATCCGCGTATTGCGCGGGCTGCCGATCCCTGAGGATGTCTTTGGCAAACCGGGTGAGCCTGACCAAAACGAAACAGATGCACAGGAGATGCAAAGATGAGCGTCGAGCTTCTTACCCTATTGTTCTTCGGCGCATTGCTCTTGTTCTTGATGCTGGGCACCCCGCTGGCCTTTGTGCTGGGCGGTGTTTCAGTGGTGTTCTTGTATTTTGAGATGGGATCGATCGGGTTCTATTTGCTGGCCTCGAAAATGTGGGAGACGATGCAATCGCCGACCCTAATGGCGGTGCCGCTCTTTGTGTTCATGGCCATTTTGCTTGAGAAATCGGGGGTCGCGAATGACCTTTACGATATGATGCACCAATGGTTTGGCGGCTTGCGCGGCGGTTTGGCCATCGGCACGGTTCTGATCTGCGTGATCTTTGCCGCCATGTCAGGAATTTCCGGCGCGGCGGTTGTGACAATGGGCACCATCGCACTGCCCAAAATGCTTGAGCGAGGGTATGATAAGAAACTGGCGCTAGGGGCGATCAACGCGGGCGGCGGATGGGGCATTCTGATCCCGCCGTCAATCTTGATGGTGCTGTATTCGCTATTGACCGAAGTGTCAGTTGGCCGCCTGTTTGCCGCGGGCATCGGGCCAGGTTTGACCCTGTTCGTTCTGGTAACGCTTTATATCGGCGGGCGCTGCTGGTTGCAGCCGCATCTGGGCCCGGCATTGCCCGTGGAAGAACGCGCAAACTGGTCGCAAAAACTTAGATCCCTCAAGGCAGTGATTTTGCCAATCCTGATTGTAGTGATCGTTCTTGGCGCGATTTTTGGCGGTTTTGCCACCCCGACCGAGGCTGCCGCAATCGGTGTGTTCGGATCGCTTGTGGCGACATTGATCAATGGCCAGCTAACATGGAAGGTGTTGCATGATGCGTCTATTGCCACGCTCAAGCTCACAGCTTTGGTGATGTGGATTTTGTTCGCCGCACACGCATTTTCGACCGCCTACACGGCATTAGGAGCACAAAGCCTGATATCTGATCTGATGGCGTATATTCCCGGCGGGCGTTGGGGCGCGTTGTTCTTTATGCTGGTTTTGCTGTTCTTCTTTGGCATGGTTCTTGATCCTGTGGGTATCATGCTGATCACCTTGCCGGTATTTTTGCCGGTGGTGCGGGATGCCGGATTCGATCCGATCTGGTTCGGCATTTTGTTCATCATCATGATGGAGGTTGGGTATATGACGCCGCCCTTCGGCTTTAACCTATTTTACCTCAAGGGGGTGGCCCCGCCGGATGTCACCATGGGCGACATCTATGCATCGGTTACCCCTTATGTCTTGGTGACGTTGATCGGGGTGGCGCTGATTATCCTGTTCCCCGAGATCGCGTTGTATTTCCCAAGGCTGTTCTACGGCTGATCTGGGGCAGACAACGCCTCATCTGGAATGGTTGAAGCCGGCCTGCATTTCATGCGGGCCGGCTTTCTAATTTATAACAGGTCGGTTTTCGGTCTGGTGTGGCCTAGGCCACATCCACCCACCAAGGTACAAAGCTGCGCCAGTCAGGCTGGTGCCCGGCGGCATAGTCCATGCCGACTTTGACCCAGTCGACATCGCCCGAATATTGCGGCGCGCTCGTCGAACTGCCATACCGCACGACCTTTGACCCTTCCTCGAACGCGTCGAGGGATTGCGCCCATACATCGCCGTCCCAATGCAGGGTCATGCGACGGTGCAGGGGTTCGTATTCGGCGGTGAACAAAGTACCAAAGCCTTCGCCGTAGCGATCTTGTTTTAGTGGGGCTTTGGTGAATTGACCTACCAAACTCGAAGGGACAGCCCCCTCTGACAGCACCCCATCCAGATGATCAGATCGTTCGAAGGTTCGGGTAAAGGCCCCCCGGTCGGGCGCACTACCATCGGTTTGGTGGTTCGTAGCAACAAGGCGCGGCTGCACTTTGGCACCACCCCCAGCGTAGATTTCAACACTGGCTGCAGCACCCGACGCATCGGCGACCACGACATTATAAGGCATGTGTGACGGCACCCGTTGCAAGGCACGCAGGGCTTGGGGGACGGTCTCGCAGGTCTCCAGCACATAACGCAGGATCGTCGTAATCCCGAACCCCCGCCCGGTTTCCTGCCGCCCGCCATAAGCCAGCGCGATGCTAAGGCCCGCGTCGTTAATCCCGTCCGATAGCCCCCACAGAAATTCGACCATTCCCATAACACGGCGGCCAGTCCACGCGGTATGGAGCAGCAAGCCTTCGTTCAGGTCAGGTGACAGGTCATAGTTGCGTACCAGACGGATGTCGTCCTTGGATGTGGCGACTGCCAGCGAACAGCCCCCCAGATAGCTGGGCGGGCACCACGTTGAAAGGAACCGCGCCGCGCGATCCGATCCGCCTGCAAGCTTGGTAAGTTGCGCGTGAACCGGCACCAGCTCGGGCATGTATTCGCGCAATGCGGCCTCGCAGGCCGCGCGGTCTGGGCCGGTGTCGCCACCACGACCCACAAACCACGCCTCGTAAGCGGGCCAGGATCGCTGCCAACGGGCAGTCCATTTGGGGCCGGGGGTTGCTTCGCTGATAGCGTCAAAGGTGAGGGAATGGGCCATGTCAAACGTCTTTCAAAGGGAGGCTAAGAAAGAACCTCATCATCTCAGCACTGGCATCAGGACCGTTCGGATCGGTGAATGATCCAGTGACATTGCCGCCAGACCACGCGTGGCCTAGCCCGGCGATTGTCCAATGCTCCATCACCGGATGGCCATCGGGGGACAGTACCGTGTTGCGGGCAAAGCTCCGTTTGCCAGCGGTACCATCATCCACCACTTGCGGGCCCGTTGCAGCGGCTTCTGCTATGCCTCGACCGTTTGTGTGGTGCACTGTGCTGTCGGCATCGCCATGGAAAACAATTGTCGGGATCGGCTGCGTATTCTGTCCACGCGCGCCCCCTGATCCCATCGCCGCAAAGGCCGAGGGTACGTCGTGCGCTGCCCTATACGGCAGGCCGGAATGGGCACCAACAGCGCTAAATACATCGGCGTGGGTCTGACCCAAGATAACCGCCATCGCTGCACCTGCCGACAGTCCCGCGACAAAGCAGGCCCCTTGGGGTATCGCATGATCGCGTAGCATCTGTTGCGCTAGACCGGCAAGGATCGCCGGTTCGCCCGCTTCGCGCATCTGGTCGGCGGGGCCAAACCAGTTCCAGCAGCTTTGCATATTCGCCCCGCGCGATTGTGCTGGATAGACCACGATCACCCCGTGCTGGTCGGCCAGTCCGTTCATTCCCGTTCCTTTGGCAAAATCCACGGGCGATTGGGTGCAGCCATGCAGCATCATGATCAGGCCTTTGGCAGCGGCCCCCTTAAGATCAGGGATATAAACGCGATAGTCACGGCTGCCTTGCGCACAGGTGAAAGTGCCCCCGTCAAATCGCGCACCCTGCGGCAGGGGTGGTTCAGTCACGTCCGCCGAAGGTATCCCTGATGTGGGGAGGGTGCCTAGGCTTGCCAGAGTCTCACGCAGACTGCGGCCAACTTTGGCACCATCGAAGGAATTCACGGCGGGTTCTAAGCTACCGCTTGGACTTGATAAACCGCCCTTGGCGAGCGCTTTCTGGATCATCTCAGTTGCACCGGCAGGATTGCCTGCTTGCACAAGTTTACTGGCCCGGCGCATGGCCGAGTTGAAATCATTACTCATTTTAGTTTCCTTAATTGGATTAATTCGGGGTTAGATGATCCGCGCTCCAAGGGCCTTTTTCACCTCGGCACTTGCCTGTATCGCGCCCAGTACGGTGATCGACCCGATGGTCGCCAACGCCAGTTCGGGCGTGACATCACTGGCGATACGGGCAAGACCCACAACCTTGATGTGGAGCACTTCGTTCGCGGCTTGCACGGCCTCAAGGTCGGCGACCGAATAGTCGCGCAGGCCCAGTTCCATCGTGTGACGGTCAATTGATTGTGTCACTGTGTCGGATTGGTGATCCAACTGGTTGCGTATGGCGGTGCGGATAAAGTCGCTGCGGTTCGAATAGAAACCTTCCTGCACCAGCAGATCAATCCGGCCCAGATCGACAAAGCCCAAATTGATCGTAATCTTTTCGTTCTCCGGCATCTTGTCCCGGATTTGTCTAACGTTGCTCATGATGCTTCTCCATCCATATAGATGGTATATGGATGTTTACCGTTGCATTGCAACAGGCGATCTCGGTTTATCTGCGGTTTTAGGCCAACATCCGTACAGCAGCTTCAAGATCGTCGCTGAATTGCGCGGTGGCGTCTGCTTTGGCCTGAGGGTCGGGCAGGCGCAGCAGATATGATGGGTGCAGGGTGAGCAGGACGGGTGTGCCGGTTGGAGTTTGTTCGACCTTGCCACGACGGGCAAGGATTGCATCACGGCGGCCGGTTAGCCCCTCGGCAGCAGTGGCCCCCATGCCAAGGATCAACTTGGGCTGCACTTTCGCGATTTCCGCATCCAGCCACCAACGGCAATGGTCGATCTCGGAGGTGTTGGGCCGCTGATGAATGCGCCGTTTGCCACGCGGCGTGAATTTGAAATGTTTCACTGCGTTAGTGACATAGGCCTGTGTCCGGTCCAGCCCTGCCTTTGCAGCGATCTGGTCAAAGAGCTGACCCGCAGGCCCAACAAAAGGCCGCCCGCTCAAATCCTCTTGATCGCCGGGCTGTTCGCCGACGATCATCAGTTCGGCATCCATCGGCCCTTCGCCCGGAACAGCTTGGGTTGCATTACAGTGCAGCGGGCAACGGGTGCAGGCGGCAATCGCGGCGGGCAAGGCGTCTTGTGGGCCGTCCCATGCCGATTGATGCGCCGACAGTTGCGCCTGAACTTGCGCCATGCGGGCAGGGGGCAGGGATGGGGCCGCTTGGGCCATGGCACGCGCACGTGCGGGCGCGTCGGCGATCATCTGAGGGATGAACGCTGCTTCGGGCATGTTCTTCCAGTATTTCTTGGGCATCTCGGATTGCATGGCTTTGACCATCAATCGCGCGGGGTTAAAGATGTTCTGGAAATAGGTGATCCAAAGCTGTTCGCTGGCGTCCTCGGGTAGGGTCGGTTTCTCGGTCCCTTCTTGAAACGACAGTCTGCCGTTTTCAAAGATGACGGACACATCGGGCGTCAGGATACGCCAATCCATATCGCTGAACCGGCGGACAAAGAAATCGGCGGTGGGTTCGACGGTGTGATAAGTCGGTTCAAACCACGCAGCAAAGGACCGGCGCGGGGCATCGGGGCTACCGATCTCGCGAAAGCGGACAAAGGCTTTCATCTTGTGCTGGCAGCGATGCACGTTCTTTTCCATCTGTCGCAGGCGCGACAACTCGGCGTCGCCACGATCTGTCATTAGGTGCGGCGCATCCCGAAGCCGCCATAAAAAAGAATAAAGCCGGGCAAAGCGTTCGGGATCACTGTGCCAAACCACACTGCTGGCCATGCTGATAAAACTGCGCGGCACGGTGATCTGACCATTTGGCCGCAAGGGTTCATCAGTACCAAAAAGTTCGGGTGCTTTCGTGGCATCGCCCCACAAGATGTCCTCGGGCCGGATACCTGCGGCCAAAAACTGCCGGGCCGCATCACGCCACGCTTGGGCGGTGCCGATCTTTGGCATGATCGCGCGGTGCATCAGAACAGGGTAAGCTGTTCTGGTGGTGGCGTGAAACGAGCGCGCAAATCTGCGCTGTCGGTCAGCCCGCTAGGGGACCAGCCAGCGGCGGTGATGAAACTGCGGGCCTTTTTCATCGATGCACCCATACGCAATAAATCTTCATAGCGCAGAGTTCGGTGGCGGCGGGTGGTCAGAATACGGTTGACGGTTTTCACGCCAAAACCCGGAACGCGCAATAGCATCTCGCGGGTGGCACGGTTGACGTCCAGCGGGAACACCTCGCGGTGGACCAGCGCCCACGCCAACTTTGGATCGACCTCAAGGTCTAGGTTCCCGTCAGCTGTGACAGACGTAATCTCGTCCAGTTGGAAATCATAGAACCGCAACAGCCAGTCTGCCTGATAAAGTCGGTGTTCGCGCTGCAACGGCGGACGGATCAAGGGCAGCTTTGATGAACTGTCAGGGATCGGCGAGAAGGCGGAATAATACACCCGTTTGAGTTTATAGCTTGAGTAAAGCCGCGTGGATTGCCCCAGTACGGTTGCGTCGTTCGATCCGTCAGCGCCGATGATCATCTGGGTCGATTGCCCCGCAGGCGCAAAGCGTGGGGGGCGCTTGCCGGTGTGCGACTTGTCCTTTGATACTTCTTTGCGCAACCGGAAATCGGCCATCGCTTTGCGGATCTGGTCGGGTTTCTTTTCGGGTGCGTATTGCTTGACGGCAGCGTCGGTAGGTAATTCGACGTTGATTGATAGCCGATCTGCCAGCAGCCCGGCTTCGGCGATCAGTTCGGGCGCAGCATCAGGAATGGTTTTTAGGTGAATGTATCCGCGAAAATTTTCCTCGTGCCGCAGTTTGCGGGCGATTTGCACCATGTCGGACATCGTGGCGTCCGGCGACCGTATTACGCCTGAGGATAGGAACAGTCCTTCGATGTAATTGCGGCGGTAGAATTCGATCGTCAGCTTTACGACCTCGTCCACGCTGAACCGTGCGCGGGTGACGTTAGATGAGGCGCGGTTGATGCAATAGCTGCAATCGTAAATGCAGAAATTCGTCATCAGGATTTTAAGCAAACTGATACAGCGTCCATCTGGCGCGTAGGCGTGGCAAATCCCGCTGCCCTCGTTTGAGCCCAAGCCTTTACCATCACGCGAGTCGCGTTTGGTCGAACCCGATGAGGCGCAAGATGCGTCGTATTTTGCCGCGTCGCTAAGAATCGCGAGCTTTTGTTCTACAGTATGTTTAACCATTCGTTCACTATATGTTCTATTTTGAACCTTGTCATGCAAATAGGCTGCGGTCAGTCGCCGCAGCCTGTCTTTAATGCACACATTTGAGTGATCGAAAGCTGCCGGTTCACGTTTCGAGGTTGGGATACACCCGGCGCAAAGTTTCGATCAGCTTTTGGCTACTGACCGGCTTTTTCACTACGCGATCATCTGGCCCAAGAAAGCTGATCTGGTCTGCGTCATAGGCGGTGATAAAGACAAACGGGATCCCACGTTCGCGCAGGATGTCGGCAACCGGTTTGGACGTCTTGTTATGTCCTAAATTCACGTCAAGAAAGGCAATGTCAATGTCCCCCTCACGCGCCTTTAATTTTGCGTCTTCTAGGTGGATAGACGGGCCAACGACGTTGAATCCGATATCCTCAAGGATATCCGTCATTTCAAAGGCCACGACGACCTCGTCTTCTACGATGAAAATATTCTGAGGTTTATTGGCCATTAGCTCGCTCTGTCTTCCGTTTCTACGGGCATCCGTAGATGCCACTCAAATCCCTGAGGGCCAAAATCCGAAGTTATCTCGCCGCCAGTTTCCATCTGCAAAGCACGGCCTGTGATGAAGCTGCCAAAACCTGTTTCCTCCGGTTTTTCAGCAGCGGGACCACCCGTCTCGATCCAGTGAAGCTCTATAACCGAACCATCGTCCGTGGCAGATTGTTCCCACGTCATATCGACGCGCCCCTCGGGCACAGACAATGCGCCATATTTCACGGCGTTTGTGGCCAGTTCGTAGAATGCCATCGAGAAGGACAAAGCCTGACGCGAAGGGACTTCGATCTTGGGGCCGCTTAGAACAATGCGTCCGTCACCGATGGTCTCCAAAACGTCTGCGGCCACGGCACCGATGTCAGCGCGGTCCCATTTCGTGCCAACCAGTTTGGAATGGGCCATGGCATAGGCGTTCAGCCTTTGGTCGATGGTTTCGCGCAAATCACGTTGGACTCTCATCTTGCGCAGGGATTGACTGACAATAGACTTTACCACGCTAAAGGCGTTCTTTACGCGGTGGTTTAGTTCCGCAATCAGGATGTTCTGCGCCTCGCGCAGATGGCGCTCTTCGTCGATATCAATCAGGGCGACAGATGCGCCGATGCGGGTCCCATTCGCATTGATCACGGGCTTTCCTATGATACGCATCCAAAACATTGTTCCATCACCGCGCTGGTAATGTACGTCGATTTCTGAGTGGTCCTCGCCATCACGGATAACGCGCGACAGCGGATATTCGTGGCTTTGAACTTGGCTGCCATCTTCATGGAAGGACACCCACGCGGCATAGTCTTCGGTATGTTCTGAGTGAATGACCGGATGGCGGACCATCTTTTCGACATGACTGTTGCCATAAATGATCCTGCCGTTTGCATCAGCCATCACGACGCCAACCGGGACGGTTTCCATCATTGCCTCAAGAAAGGTCAAGCGATCCGATGATTTCTCTGACTTGATCCTTCGGCTTTCAGCATTTTTGACGGCCAATGCCTCTTGCAGCTGCAAAAGTTCTGCCGCCATCTCATCAATAGAATTTGTAGGCATGTATGTTCCCAGACTCTTTAGCAGTGTGTCACGTGACATAAGCCGTGTTATCAATCTGTCCAACAAGAGGGCTGCGGAACCGGCGGAAAAGCCGTCCATCTAGCCCGAAATTGGATATATGACATTGAATCTAAAGGGTAATATAATTACCGAGATTAACACCGGAAGAGCTTGTTTTTACTCAATCGGTACCAATATTTTCACGCGACGCTGCTTTCCGCCGAACTGAGGGCGAAAAGCGTCTGCTATCGATCAGGTCCGAACACCCGCAAATTTCTCGGCCCATTCGTCACGCTGATCGTCGGTGATCTTGGCAAATAGTACCTCTGGCACATCAAAGGCGTGGCCGGGCGCAAGTTGACCCAAAACTGCAGGCACGTCATCGGGCCATGCGGTGTTAGCGACATGCATGCTTTCCAACATGCTGGCAGCCGTGGTGGGGATAAACGGCGCAGACAGAACGGCATAAAGCGGGATCAGGTTCAAAGCCAAACGAACTTGTGCCGCGGCCTTGTCCGGGTCGGTTTTGAACGTGGTCCAAGGCGCTTCGGCTTGCAGGTATTCGTTGCCCGCAGCCCAGATCGCCCGCAATTCAGCAGCGGATTTGCGGACCTCCATCGCTTCCATCGCGGTTTGATAACGCGCGACGCGTTCTGTCAGGTCCGCGATCAGCGCGTGTTCAGCAGGACCGTATTCGCCAGCCTCTGGCACTGCTTCGGTGAACTTTGAACGGCAGAATTTAGTGATCCGGCTGATAAAGTTACCCAACACATCCGCCAAGTCCTTGTTCACCGAAGCTTGGAAATTCTCCCATGTGAATTCCGCATCGGATGTTTCCGGCGCGTGGCTTAGCAACCACCAGCGCCATGTGTCGGCGGGCAGGATTTCCAGCGCCTGATCCATGAACACGCCGCGCCCGCGCGAGGTCGAGAACTGTCCGCCGTCATAGGTCAGGTAGTTGAAGGATTTGATGTAATCGACCAGCTTCCAAGGTTCGTTGCTGCCCATGATCGTGGCCGGAAAGCTAAGCGTATGGAAGGGCACGTTGTCCTTGCCCATGAACTGGGTATAGCGCACGTCGTCGGCACCTTTGTCTGTGCGCCACCAGCTTTCCCAATCGGTACCTTTGCCGGCATCGACCCACTCTTGGGCGCAGGCGATATATTCGATGGGGGCGTCGAACCAGACATAGAACACCTTGCCCTCCATTCCCGGCCAATCTTCATCCCCGCGCTTGACGGGCACGCCCCATTTCAGGTCACGGGTGATGCCACGATCCTGAAGGCCGTCGCCGTCATGCAGCCATTTCTTGGCGATGGAGGTGGTGAGCACGGGCCAGTCAGTTTTCGAGGTGATCCAGTCGTCCAGACGGTCTTTCATCTTGGATTGCTTCAGGAACAAGTGCTTGGTCGCGCGCATTTCCAAGTCGGTTGCACCCGATACGGTCGAG
>JAPKCR010000556.1 GCA_026421135.1 Sulfitobacter sp.
AGTCGTGCGTCCAACGTGCAAGTGATGCTGCAGCCTCACACCTAAGCGTTGCGGGTGGCTCAACCGCAACGCCCTTCGCAATTGCTGTGACCTGAAGTGGTCTAAGAATCCCACAATCTGGATCATCAGGTGCGATGATAGGCTCTAGCTCTGAATAGGTGACACTATATCCATCAAGTTCGGAAAGGCACGCCTGGTACTCCGCATCCGTTACCCGCAACGTGTCCCTCAATCCAAGCGCGCTTTTCGCCGGAAGTGGTGTTTGGCCGTTAAGGATCTGAGGTGTCGTGTAAGCACTGGGTGGCGTTGAAGAAACGGTTGGCGCCAATTCCTGCGCCAATGCCGGAAATGCGCACAGGCAGATCGGTGCGAGGATCCGCATCATTCAACGAACTCCACTTTTGTGCCTGCATTAACCATATTTGCCAATTCAGTAATATCCCAATTTGTGAACCGGACACATCCATGGCTGTTTTGCGTGAATAGCTTTGACGGCGTATCTGTGCCATGCAGGCCATACGTAGGTTTAGTAAGATCAAGCCACACAGTACCCACTGGGCCATTAGGACCGGGGGGAAGGGTAAGGCTGTCTGTGACGCCATCGGCGGTGAAATTAACGTCGGGGCGATAGCTGTAGGTCGGATCTATCGCGATAGCTTCTACTATCATGTCGCCTTCTGGTGATGGCGTTTCTGCCGACCCGATTGCGACCGGATAGTTGGTTACCATCTGCCCGTCTGCATTAAAGGCCACTGCTCGGCGATCCGACTTGCGGATCTCGATCCGTGTGACAGTTTCTCCCGCATCGGGGCCGACATCTGTGACAATAATTGTGCTTCCAGCACTGAAATCTGCGTCAGGATTGAGCTGGATTAGGAAGTCTTCGTCCATGTGAAAACGTTCCGCCAATTTTTCGGTGACGCGCACGTAGCCCAGCTTATCCATTGCCGCCTTTTCTCTTACATTGTCAGGAATGGATGAAGTAAGATTAGCGGTGTCCTCAGAGGTTAACTCATAGCTTTTGATCGCAGGAGCTGCCTCATTGCCGCCCAATGCCGTCCAAACCTCGTCATCCAGCAGGCCATCGACTTTGAACCCTCTAAGCGCTTCGAAACCGCGTAGCGCGCTGGTGCTCATATCCCCCTGATATCCGTCTATTACGCCCGGTGAGACGCCCGCACGGTCAAGAAGCACCTGCAAAACGACTGTCAAACCAGATTGCCCGGAATGAAGCGCCATTCCATTGTACTCAGCGTTATCAATTTCATTGATCGAAAATGCACCGGCAGATGTAGCGAAAAAACATCCGATGATAGCAAGTGAAAAGCGCATAATAATCTCCCATGTTCAGACCACTAACGCGCTAGACGGCTATTCGTTCAGTCGGGAGCAAAGTTTTCAGTAACGCTTCACAGTAGGTATGTTGAATTAAGTTGTGATATATCCAGTCGACGAACTTAAAACACGCCATGCCGGACAAAACGCCGGTATTCAGGACGACACGTATGATTAAGCGAACAATTCACCGACTGGCGTTAAACGTGGAAGGGTTCGCTGACCGGTTGTTTCATCGAACTGCATCGGGGCGGGTCATTGACGCCTACATCGGCTACACCACGCCTGAACACGTCGTCTTGCGGGGAAGAGTGCTGAGCAAGTTGCGGCATGCCACAGCAGTGGCAGGGCAATCGCGACTTGCAAATATGCGGCAAATGATTGGCATGTTTTTAACCGATGAAGTGCGCGGTGTCGCCGTTAAGTGCAACGACATAGAAACGGTGACCGATGAGGAGGGGTATTTCACCATCCTTCTGCCTGCCGACAGTCGAACTGGTTGGAGCACCGAGCAATTGCTCGTTGAAGGCAGCAATGCAGTTACGCACTGCAGAGTGATGGCACCAAGAGCAGACGCCAAGTTTATGGTGATATCGGACATTGATGATACAATGCTAGAGACCGGAGCATATTCGCTGCCCCGTAACCTTTACACTTCGTTTACAGGACATGCCGGATCAAGGATCGTCTTTAAAGATGCAGTAGAACTTATGAAACGCCTCAACGATGATGGCCGTAATCCGGTCTATTATGTAAGTTCATCCCCTTGGAATCTGCACGATTTCCTTTTGGACATTTTCGAGCGGACTGCCCTTATCGTGGGGCCGATGTTTTTGCGTGATCTAGGGCTGAGCGAAACGAAATTCATAACGGAAGGCCACGGTAATCATAAAGGGGAGAGCATCGATCAGATTTTAGCCGCCAATCCTAATTTGCCGGCAATCCTGTTGGGAGATACCGCTCAGCATGACACTTCCATCTATACCGATGTCATCCGCCGCCATAAAAAGCGGGTGATCGCAGTCGGGCTCCGGACGCCTGGTTCGGGCCTTGATGAAGCTGACAGAATGGACCTAGCCGCACTTGCTGAAACTGGCGTTCCGTATTTCGCAGCTACGGATTTCAAGAATTTCATCAAACGGCTAACAGATGAGAACCCAGATGCACTAGCCTGTTTGAAGCGATCAACCGATGCGGCGCGTTGATCCATTGCAGCTGTGCTGACCACCCGATGCTCAAACGTAGGGCACTGCTGTTTAGGCCGCCCAGCTGAGCCATAGAAGCCAGCTTTGTCCTGTAGGTTAAAGAATAAGGCTGTTATTCTCAGGTTTCGTCTAACCAGACAAGAA
>JAPKCR010000557.1 GCA_026421135.1 Sulfitobacter sp.
AGACAAGCTGACAACTAGTTACTGCGTGGTGGCGGGCTTCTTCAACTTTGTCTTATCGGAGAATAAAAATGACGTCTATTTCAACAGTCAGCACCTTGCTGCCCCCACAGTACCACGCAACCCCTGCCCAAACAGCTGTAAGCGCGGCAAACCCTACGGCAAGCATCGCGCCCGTTTCAGCATCATCATCAAATGGGAATAGCGGAACTTCTACGGACAAGGGATCCGGCGGTAGGTCGTCGGGTGATCCGCGTTTGATATCAAAGACGGCTGACGCACGGCTCTCAAGCGCATCGGCCCAGTCTGTGATAGCTGCAAAAGCCGAAACGGTTAAAGCCAATCAAGTGGACGATACCGCACGCCAGCCTTTGGCACAGGCCGGAAAAACAGCTTGGTCAGATACGATTAACAGCGGAGATGATAGAGACCGCGGATCGGACCCGACGCAAAACACGCTCCCCAAGGCTGAAGGCCCACTGCCCATCCCGACCGCAGATATTCTGCTGAAGTTCAGGAACAGTGGGGCATAAGGGGGCTATTATTCTGCTGCGGTTGCAGCCGGATTATTGGGGTGCGTTGTCCAGTTGGCATAGCTCGGTTCAACAACCTTCCCGGTGCGCGGGTCAGTCGTTCCGGGGGTCATCGCCTCCATTGTGATGCAATCCTCGACGGGGCACACGTTAACGCACAGGTTACAAGCAACGCATTCCTCGTCGATCACTGAAAACGTGCGGTCCTCACTCATTGCGATCGCTTGGTGGGACGTGTCCTCGCACGCGGCAAAGCAGCGCCCACAGGATATACACAGATCTTCGTTGATCTTGGCCTTGGCGACGTAATTCAGGTTCAGCTGGTTCCAATCGGTCACATTTGGGACCGCCTTGCGGACCAACTGATCGACCGATGTCATGCCTTTTTTGTCCATGTATTCAGACAAACCGCTGATCATTTCCTCAACGATTTTGAACCCGTAAGTCATGGCTGCCGTACAAACCTGCACGTTTCCAGCCCCAAGCGCCATGAATTCAGCCGCATCACGCCACGTGGTCACGCCACCGATCCCGCTGATCGGCAGTTTGGCCAAGCCTGCATCGCGGGCGATTTCGGCCACCATATTCAACGCAATCGGCTTGACTGCTGGTCCGCAATAGCCGCCATGCGCACCTTTGCCATCGATCGTGGGCTCTGGCGCGAACAGGTCCAAATCTACTGACGTAATCGAATTGATGGTGTTGATAAGACTGACCGCATCGGCACCACCGCGCTGTGCAGCCTCGGCGGGTTTGCGAATGTCAGCAATGTTTGGCGTCAGCTTGACGATCACAGGCATGCGCGTGCTTGCCTTGACCCAACGCGTGACCATTTCGATGTATTCGGGCACCTGCCCCACGGCGGCTCCCATGCCGCGTTCTGACATGCCGTGCGGGCAGCCAAAGTTCAGTTCGACCCCGTCAGCGCCGGTTTCTTCGACCAAGGGCAGAATGAATTTCCAAGGTTCCTCTTCGCATGGCACCATAAGCGATACCACCATCGCGCGATCTGGATAGTCTCGCTTGACCGACTTGATCTCTTGCAGGTTTACCGCCAAGGGGCGGTCGGTGATCAATTCGATGTTGTTCAATCCCAACAGCCGACGATCAGCCCCATAGATCGCGCCATAGCGTGGGCCATTCACGTTAACAACTGGCGGGTCAATGCCCAGCGTTTTCCAGACCACACCGCCCCATCCCGCCTCGAATGCGCGGCGTACGTTGTATTCTTTGTCGGTTGGCGGCGCAGAGGCCAGCCAGAAAGGGTTTGGGCTTTTGATTCCCACGAATTCGCTTCTTAGATCCGCCATCTGCGTTCTCCCGTCGGGTGGTTTAGCCCACCAATGTCATGTGAATATCCATCGCCGCATCGCGCCCTTCGGCAACGGCAGTAACGGTCAGATCGTCGCCGCCGCTGGCACAATCGCCCCCGGCCCAGACGCCATTCAAACTGGTGCGCCCTGTGCCGTCGACCTTGATCTTGCGTCCCTCAAGGGCTGGCAGTGCGTCGCCCTTTAGCGTCTGGCCGATTGCCTTGAACACCTGATCCGCGGCAAGGCGCAGCATTTGGCCGGTGCCTTGCATGTCTGCGTCAACATACTCAAATTCGATCTCGCGCACCGCACCATTGCCATGTACCGCAACAGGCACCGCATGGTTCACGATCCGCACACCCTTTGAGGCCGCCAGATCTTGCTCAAACACGCTTGCGTTCATCCGGTCACGACCGCGACGATATACAAGTGTGACATTCAACGCGCCCAACAGCTTGGCCTGAACGGCCGCATCAATTGCGGTCATACCGCCACCGATCACAACGACATCACGACCGATTGGAACCTGTGCCACATCACCGGCTTGACGCAAATCGGCGATAAAATCGACCGCATCCAAGACGCCGGCCTTATCCTCGCCTGGGGCACTCAAGGCATTCACACTGCCCAGACCCATGCCAAGGAAGACGGCATCATAGTCCGCTTGCAAGCCCTCAAGGGTAACTTCGGGCCCCAAGGCGGATCCAGTCTGCATCTTGATCCCACCAATTTGCATCAGCCATTCGACCTCGGCCTGTGCGAAACCGTTTGGCGTTTTATAGGTCGCGATCCCGTATTCGTTAAGCCCGCCCGGTTTCGGACGCGCGTCATG
>JAPKCR010000558.1 GCA_026421135.1 Sulfitobacter sp.
CGCCCCGACGTCGAATATGAAGGATAAGCAGCAGCTTATTGCGAAACACTGCTCGGACCGGATGGGGTCTCAAACCCAAACATTGGTTACAACAAGTGGTTCACGGAGAAAAACCCAAACAGTCTGACCCGAAAACCTCGAGAGGCAGCGACGTTTTTCCGCAGCAGTGGGATCACGTTTAAAGTTCAGGGTCTGGCTGAGGCACAACGCAATCTTTGATCAGCCTGCTCGAAGAGCGTTAGAAAATTGTTATGGAACGTGAACTCAGCATCTTTTGTCGTTTGACTTCACGCTTAGGGCCGATCCGTTTGTCGGGCTGCCAATAGATATGCGATGTATGAAAAGACTACTTTAAAAATTGCAGACGAGGCCCCCATCGAATCTGACGTTCCGAAATATCAGTCGATTTAACAAAGATTGGGGCGATGCGTTGAAAACAGTGTTACAAAAGTGGCCGCTTATAACATCGCATCAGGCAAACGCAAAGATTGATTGCTGAACGAATAACTGCCGTAGATAATACTGCGGCAGTTATTTTTTGGAAGGCTGCGCCTAGGCAGTCTGCTCGCACAGTCGTTTGCGCGCAGCGGCGTATTCAGTGGCAAAGCGTTCCACCACATCAGCTGCCGGCAATACAGATTTGACGGCACCAATACCTTGGCCCGCACCCCAAATCTCTTTCCAGCTTTTTGGCTTTTGGCGGTCAGCGCCGAAATCCATGTTTGACGGGTCGGAACGTTCAAGGTTGTTCGGGTCCATGCCTTGCGCCTCGATCGACGGCTTTAGGTAGTTACCCCAGACCCCAGTGAAAAGATCGGAATAAACAATATCAGAGGCACCTGAATCTGCGATCATCTGCTTGTATCGCTCGTCTGCGTTCGCTTCCTTTGTGGCGATAAATGCCGATCCGGCATAACCGCCATCGGCACCCATGGCTTGCGCTGCCAAAATACTTTCACCTCGCGCAATCGCACCCGACAGAAACAACGGCCCATCAAACCATTCGCGAATTTCTTGGATCAACGCCAGCGGAGACAACGCACCCGCGTGGCCCCCCGCCCCTGCGGCCACAGCGATCAGGCCATCGGCACCTTTTTCAATCGCCTTGTGGGCAAAGCGGTTGTTGATGATATCGTGTAAGACCACACCACCGGCACTATGCGCCGCGTCGTTCAGCCAGTTCTGTGCGCCCAAAGACGTAATCCACAAAGGTACCTCGTGTTTCACGCAAATCTCGACGTCGCGCTCTAACCGAGCGTTTGATTTGTGTACGATTTGGTTCACCGCATAGGGCGCTGCCGGATTATCGGGGTTTGCTTGGTTATGACGGTCCAACTCTTCCTTGATGCGGGTCAACCAGCGGTCCAGCTCGATCGGCTCTCCTTCGGCTTCGCGAGCGTTCAGCGCAGGAAAACTGCCAACGATTCCCGCCTTACATTGCGCAATCACCAAATCAGGATTCGAAATGATGAACAGCGGGCTGCCAATCAGCGGAATGCGCAGAGTGTCGAAAAGGGCGGGTAGCGTCATGGTTTCCTCCGGGAAGTGTTCTTTTGCCTGCAACTTGTCAGGGCGCGACAGAATAGGGAATGACAAACGTTGCGTCCATCATTCCCGCCTCTGACGTTTCGGGTTCTAAACTGCCTCGATAATGGTGACGTTGGCGATGCCGCCGCCTTCGCACATAGTTTGCAGGCCGTACTTCTTGCCCTGCGCATGCAGACTGTGCACCAGCGTGGTCATAAGCCGCGCGCCCGATGCGCCCAAAGGATGGCCAAGCGCAATCGCGCCACCGTTTACGTTTAGCTTTTCAGGATCAGCCCCGGTGTGTTTCAGCCATGCCATCGGGATTGGGGCAAAGGCTTCGTTTACCTCGAATAGGTCAATGTCGTCGATCTTCATTCCAGCCCGATCCAATGCGCGGTCCGTGGCCGGGAGCGGTTCTTCCAACATGATTACCGGATCACCAGCAGTGACAGTCAAATTCACGATCCGCGCCTTGGGCGTAAGGTTATATTTCTTCAACGCCGCCTCGGAGACAACCAACACGCCTGCAGCACCATCGCAAATCTGCGACGCGTTCGCAGCGGAAATCATACCATTCGGATCCAGCAATTTAACGTTTGAAATAGTCTCTAACGTGGCATCATCGCGGATCCCTTCGTCGCGGGTGTGCATGCCACCCTCGACCGCCAGCGGCACGATTTCAGCGTCAAACGCGCCTGCATTGCTGGCTGCAGTCGCCCGGCGGTGGCTTTCCAATGCATACCTGTCCAGCTCTTCGCGATTGAAGCCGTGTTTCTGCGCGACCATCTCGGCACCGATAAACTGGCTAAAGTTCTTGGTGCCGTAGCGTTCCGCGATGCGGTCGCTAAACGGTCCTTCGCCCAACCCAGCCATGGCGTGCAAAACCACAATCGACATCATTGGAACGCGCGTCATGCTTTCGACGCCCATCGCCACAACCACATCCTGTGTACCGGACATCACCGCTTGCGCCGCGAATTGCACGGCTTGTTGCGAACTGCCACATTGTCGGTCGATCGTAACAGCAGGCACAGATTGGGGCAGGTTTGATGCCAAAACACAATTGCGACCGAATGCAAACGATTGCTCGCCCGCTTGCGTTACACAACCGACGATCACATCATCAATGACCGCGCCATCAATG
>JAPKCR010000032.1 GCA_026421135.1 Sulfitobacter sp.
CCTTAATTCCAAGGGCGAAATTTCCCTGCCCAATCAAGGCCTTGACTTCAAAGCCTTTGACCGGATCACAATGGTCGCCTGTGGCACAGCATATTACGCTTGCCTGACTGCGAAATACTGGTTCGAACAAATCGCGCGCCTGCCGGTCGAGGTCGATTTCGCCTCTGAATTCCGGTATCGTGAACCGCCGATCCCCAGCCGCACACTCGCACTTTTCGTCAGCCAGTCCGGCGAAACCGCCGATACCCTTGCCGCCCTGCGCTATTGCGATGGCAAGGCCGACAAAATCGCGGCTGTCGTCAACGTTGCTGAATCCTCGATCGCACGTGAAAGCGATCTGGCGCTGCCAATTCACGCTGGCGTCGAAGTCGGCGTTGCCTCGACCAAGGCGTTTACCTGCCAGTTGACTGTGCTGTTCCTGATGGTTCTCAAGGCCGCCTATGACCGTGGTGTCATCAACGATGAGCAACTGGCCGATCACGTTTCCGGGCTTCGGTCTATGCCGTCCCTTATCAACACAGCGCTCGAGCAGAACGCAGCGATCCGCGAAGCCGCCTACAAGCTGTCCTCGGCCCGCGATGTTCTGTTTCTTGGACGTGGTGCGATGTTCCCTCTCGCCCTAGAGGGAGCGCTAAAACTAAAAGAAATCAGCTATATACACGCCGAAGCTTATGCATCAGGTGAACTGAAACACGGCCCGATTGCTTTGATCGACGAAAATGTACCGGTGGTGGTCATGGCCCCCAAGGACACCTTGTTCGACAAGACCGTCAGCAATATGCAAGAGGTCATGGCGCGCAAGGGCAAGGTCATTTTGATCTCGGACCGTTCGGGTCTGAACGAGGCCGCTGAAGGCACATGGGGTCAGATTGAAATGCCCCCCGTTGCCAATGCGCTGGCACCAATCCTGTATGCGATCCCTGCACAATTGTTGGCCTATCACACCGCGATTGCAAAGGGCACCGATGTCGACCAGCCTCGTAATTTGGCCAAGTCTGTCACGGTTGAATAATGGCCAAACAGTTTGGCCAGATCAACGATGACCACCGCGATTTCATTCAGGCGCAGCATATGTTTTTTTGCGGCACCGCGGCGGATGAAGGTCGGGTAAACATCTCTCCCAAGGGGATGGACAGTCTGCGGGTCATAGGGCCTAACCGTATCGTTTGGCGCAACATGACCGGATCGGGCAATGAAACCGCTGGCCATCTGGCACGTATCAACCGGATGACGCTGATGTGGTGCGGCTTCGAGGCGCGCCCGATGATCATGCGGGCCTACGGTACCGCGAGGGTCCTGCATCCCCGCGATGCCGATTTTGCTGCATTGCAAGCGCTGTTTCCCTCGGCGCTTGGTACCCGACAAATCTATGACATGACCGTCGACATGCTCCAGACAAGTTGCGGCTATGCCGTGCCGTTTTACGACCACGCAGGCGACCGCGACGTTCTTAAGAAATGGGCCGACGACAAAGGCGAAGCTGCGATTGAAACCTATTGGGACGACCGCAACCGCACAACGATCGACGGCCTGCCCACATTTATCATTCAGGACCCTTCCAATGCATGAGCCCTATTTGGCGCAACTGACAGCGCTTGCCGATCCAGACCGCGCAGCCCAGATGCTGGCCTATCACAAAATCGACCGGCCCTATCTTGGGGTGACAAACCCTGAAATAAACGACCTGACCAAAACCTGGCGTGCCGAACTTGATCTGGCAGACCGCATAAGCGTCGCAGATGGGCTTTGGCAGACCGACATTTTCGAGGCCCGCGTCGCCGCCGCCAAGTTGCTGACCCAGGCAAGGCTGCGCCCCGACGATGAAGCCGCCTGGCAAATGTTGCAAAGCTGGGTGCCCGATTTCGACAGCTGGGCCATCGCCGATCATGTTTGCATGGCGGCTCAAAAACGCTTGATTGCCGATCCATCGCGTCTCGACACCGTCGAAAACTGGACAACCTCCGATCACCTTTGGACCAAACGCGCTGCACTTGTCGCGACTTTGCCTTGGACCAAGCAGAACAACCCAAAGCCCGAAGAGCTTGCCGCGCGTGAACGCATCCTTGGCTGGGCCGCAGGCTATTTACCTGTCAAGAACGGCATCATGCAAAAAGCGATTGCTTGGTGGGTCCGCGACCTAAGCCGGCATGATCCGGCCCGCGCGCAACGCTTTATCGACGAAAACCGCCACCACATGAAGCCCTACGCCATCAAAGAGGCCTCACGCCATCTCCCTCAGGTCGAAGAAGATACCCCCGACGCCCCAAGCGCCTGATCCGTCTACTTTGGCTCGAAAATATCTCGTGGGGGTTCGGGGTGCTGGCCTCTCGTCCCCATAAAATCGATCAGGGCGAATGCCCCGCTATTCCTCAGGGTGGCGGGGCGGATCCCCCTGATGGCCTTGGATCAACTTATCCCGAAGTAGACACTTCAACGCTGGTCAGATCCGTCAAAGATGCCCCAATCAATCGCAAAGCGGACAGGGACATGCGGCTTCCCGCTGTTGCAGGCCCATCAATCGGGATCAACATGACTGTCGATGATTTGCCCGTGGCGGGGTTCGTCACACGGCCTTGCATTTCAGTCTTTACCAGCGGCGTTTTCATCCAAAGCCCCGGCTCTGTCGCACTTCCCAAGGACACAACTGTCGTGCCCAATACGCGCGCCCCGGCAGCCACAGGTGCCACTGCCGCTGCGCGCTGTTCAGCGGTGGTGGTGTCCAATGCTTCGGCTGTGCGGGCGGCGGGGGGCGGTTGTGGCGCAGACGTCACCGGATCAAGCACCGTCTGCTCGATTTTCACCGCTTCCGGTATCGCGGCAGCGGTTGTTGCTGCCTTACCGGCAGCCCCTGGCCGCGCCAACCCCAAGCGATCTGTAATGGTCCCGCAAGCGGAAAGCCCCAGCCCCATGGCGCAAAAAATGATATAATGTTTCATGAACATATAGCTACCTGTCCAAACGTGCTGCTTCAATAACCTTATTGTGGCTTGCCCCGCGATGGGCCGATGTTTACCTATGTCGTATGAATGCTCCATTGATTGACCCTTTCGCCCGCGCCATTACCTATCTGCGTGTTTCTGTCACGGACCGCTGCGATTTCCGCTGTGTCTATTGTATGTCGGAAAACATGAATTTCCTTCCTAAAAAGGAACTTCTCACGCTCGAGGAACTGGACAGGCTTTGCACCAATTTCGTTGATCTTGGTGTGCAGAAATTGCGCATCACAGGGGGGGAGCCGTTGGTCCGCAAGGGTATCATGACATTCTTTGACAGCATGACCCGCCATCTCGATGCAGGTACGCTCAAGGAACTGACGCTGACCACGAACGGCAGCCAGCTTGAACGGTTTGCAACCGATCTTTATGCCGCTGGTGTGCGGCGCGTGAATGTATCGCTTGATACATTGGACGACCAGAAATTTGCCGACATCACCCGCTGGGGCCGTCTGCCCCAAGTATTACGTGGCATTGACGCGGCACAGGCTGCGGGCCTGCGGGTCAAGATCAATGCTGTTGCCCTCAAGGGTTTCAATGAATCCGAACTGCCCAGCATGACCGCATGGTGTGCTGATCGCGACATTGACCTGACCTGGATCGAAGTAATGCCAATGGGTGATTTGGGCAACGAAGACCGCCTTGCCCAGTATTGGTCCCTCAAGGATGTGCGTAAATCCTACGAAGATCATTATACCGTCACCGATCTAGCGGAAAACTCCGGTGGCCCTGCCCGCTATGTGCGGCTTGAGGAAACCGGCCAAAAGATCGGTTTCATCACGCCCCTTAGCCATAACTTCTGTGAAAGCTGCAACCGTGTGCGGATTACCTGCACGGGTGAAATTTATATGTGTCTGGGCCAAGAAGATGTCGCTGATTTGCGCGCGCCCCTGCGCAATCATCCAGATGACGACGCCCCGTTGAAAGACGCCATTCGCGCCGCAATCAACCTAAAGCCCAAAGGCCATGATTTCGATTATTCCCGCCAAAAGCTTGACGGGCAAATGCCCCGCCACATGAGCCACACAGGCGGCTGACGCGGTCATGTCCGCCCCCTTTCTGTACCGTACGTGGGTCGTCGCAAGCATCGGGCTGGTCCCGTTCTTTGCCCGGTCGCAAACCGCCAAGCTGCGCGAACAAGGCGTGTCCGTCAGGCGTGCCCATGAAAAGCTGGGTCATGCCACCCAAGAACGTCAGGGTTCAGGCCCCCTGATTTGGCTGCATGCCGCGTCTGTCGGCGAAAGCCTGTCCGTGTTGGCGCTGATCACCCGGATGGGGCTCTTGTTGCCAAAGGCACAGTTCCTGATCACATCGGGCACTGCGACTTCGGCCAAACTGGTGGCCCAACGCATGCCGCCGCGCACCGTCCACCAGTTTGCACCGCTGGACGCACCCGGCCCGCTGAAACGGTTTTTGCGCCATTGGCGACCAGATGCGGCCATCTTTGTTGAAAGCGAACTGTGGCCGCAGATGCTGCGCCGGACCCACGCAAGCGGCGCGAAAATGGCCTTGGTAAATGCACGTCTGTCGGACAAATCGGTCGCGACATGGCGCAAGCACCCGAAATTGGCTGCCTACCTGTTTGATGTGTTTGATCTGATCCTGACCCAGAACGATGCGATGGCCCACAATATGGTCAGCATGCACGCGCCTTCGGATCGCATCGCGCGGGGTATCAACCTCAAATCCATGGCAGGCCCGTTGCCCGTTGACGAAGACGCCCTGTTCGAGGTGCGCGCAGCCCTTGGGCATCGTCCTGTCTGGGTCGCATCCTCGACGCACGAAGGCGAAGAGAACGCAGTTTTGCAGGCGCATCAGACACTGTTGAAACAGTTTCCCGATTTGTGTCTGATCCTTGCGCCGCGCCACCCTGAACGCGGTGACAAGGTCGAAGAGTTGATTTCCGACACGGGCCTGACCTTCACCCGGCGCAGCCGTGGCGAAAAACCGAATGCGCAGGTCTTTCTGGCCGATACACTGGGCGAGTTGGGGCTGTGGTATGCCATGACCGATATCGTGTTTTTGGGTGGATCGCTTTTGCCCATAGGCGGGCACAACCCATTCGAAGTGGCCCAATCAGGCGCTGCAGTCCTGTCGGGCAACCATGTCTCGGCTTTTGCAGAAACCTATGGCCAGCTTGAAACTGAAGGCGCGGCGCGGATTGTGGCGGATGGCGACGATCTTGCCCAACGCATTGCCAGTTTGCTATCGCACCCGAAACAACTGGCCGGAATGACAAATGCCGCAAAACGTTTTGTCGAGGCGCAGGATGATCAGCTTGACGGTATTGCCGCACGTTTGCTGTCTGTTCTGGGGTTGAAAAACGGATGAAAAGAAAGCTTTTCGTCACGAACTTTAACAAGAACTTTACCGGCGTATCGGCGACTGCTGCCAATGTGATCCGCGCCCAAATAGGCCGTTATGATCTGGCCCTTGTTGGCCGCCCCTTGCCCGGTTGCCCTGACCCTATCACCGTAAAGCAAGCCCGCGCCGGATCGACCGTAGGGACGATTTGGCACGTCCGGCGCAATACTGAAATGCGCGCCGCCCTATGGGCCCGCGACGTCCTGCGTCTGCCCATCAAAATCGTCTTTACCTCGGCAGCACAGCGCAGGCATTCGGCCTATCCACGCTGGCTGATCAGCCGCATGGATGCCGTGATCGCCACAACCGATAAGGCCGCCGGTTTTGTCCCGCATGTTCGCGCAGTGGTACCGCATGGCGTGGATACCGCCGTGTTTCGCCCCGCTCAAGACCGTGCAGCGGCGTGGCAGACGTTGGGATATGGCGGCAAAACAGGCATTGCGACCATCGGCCGTATTCGCCCCGAGAAAGGCACCGATCACTTCGTCAATGCGATGATCGATCTGCTCCCAGATCACCCCGATACAGTCGCCTTGGTTTTAGGCAAAGCAACCCGCGAGTACCGTGCGTTTCTTGCCGATTTAAAAGGTCGGATCAATGCAGCCGGCCTGACCGACCGCATTCTGTTTCCCGGCGAAATCCCGGCCCAAGACCTGCCGGCGTTGATGCGGGGCTTGTCCCTCGTTGTGCAGCTACCGCAATACGAAGGCTATGGTATGGTCCCGTTGGAAGCGATGGCGTCGGGCGTGCCGTTTGTTGGCTATGACGCAGGATATTACCGCGCCTTTAGCGCCGAAGGCCGCACAGGTGTGATCGTTGACACCCCCAAAGCCGCCGCACTGGCCGCGCGGCATATCCTTGCAGGCAAGGTTGACGCAATGGGCCATGCCGCCCGTGCCCATGTGATCGAAAATTTCAGCGCCAAGGCCGAGGCTGACGGGATAGACGCCGTCTATCAGATGATTTGGGCGCAGGGTTAACCCCCGCGCCCGCAACGTCGTTAGCTCATTGGCATGCGTTGTTCCGCGAGCCCTGCCCACCAGCTGCATCCCGCGGGAATGACGTCATCGTTGAAGTTGTACATCGGGTGATGCACCATCGCGGTGTCGCCGTTGCCAACCAGAATATAGGCACCGGGGCGCTCTTCAAGCATGAACGCGAAATCTTCGCCACCCATCACCAACGGGGCCTCGTCACAATGCCCTGAAATACCGCGCGCCACATCAGCAGCAAATTCGGTCTGTTCATCGTGGTTCACCATCACCGGATAATTGCGGATATAATTTACCTTGGCCGTGGCCCCGAACGTCGCGGCGATCCCTTCGCAAATCTCGGTCACGCGCTTTTCAGCCAGATCGCGCAGGTCGTTCGACAAAGTCCGTACGGTACCTAACAAATTGACGCGCTGCGGGATCACGTTGAACGCCTTGGATGAAGACTCAATCGAGGTGATCGACACAACAATGTTCCCAATCGGATCAGCATTGCGGCTGACGATCGTCTGCAACGCGGTGATCATCTGGGCAGTGACAACCATGGTATCAATTGTTTCGTTCGGCTTGGCGGCGTGGCCGCCCAAACCTTCGACTTCGATCTCAAGCAGATCAGTCGCGGCAAAGAACCGGCCGGTGCGAATGCCAAAACTGCCCGCAGGCATACCGGGCCAATTGTGCATACCGTATACTTCTTGGATGCCCCAACGGTCCATCATGCCGTCTTTGCACATCTCGCGGCCGCCACCGCCGCCCTCTTCAGCGGGCTGAAAGATCACGACGACAGTGCCATCGAAATTGCGGGTTTCGGCGAGATACTGCGCGGCACCCAGCAACATCGCGGTGTGGCCGTCATGGCCGCAGGCATGCATCGCATTCGGTGTCTTTGATGCATATTCAACACCGGTTTGTTCATGGATTGGCAGCGCGTCCATATCGGCGCGCAGGCCGATAACTTTGCCCGACTTGGTTGCGTTGCCCTTGATCACGCCGACAACACCCGTGCGGCCGATACCCTCAACCACCTCATCACACCCAAAGGCGCGCAGTTTTTCGGCGACCGTGGCGGATGTCCGGTGAGTTTCAAACAGAATTTCGGGATGTTCGTGGAGATCGCGGCGCCATGCGGTGATCTCTGGGTGCAATTCGGCAAAGCGGTTCTTAACAGGCATTATAGGTCCTTTTTGGGAGAGTTTTGGCCGGGCGTGAGGGGTTTACCCCGCGCTTGGCAATCGTGTTTCGACCATCTCGGCAAACCAGCTGCAGCCAGCAGGGATGGCATCATCGTTAAAGTTATACTCCGGGTGGTGAACAGTGGCACCATCCCCGTTGCCCAGCATGATATAGGCACCGGGTCGCTTGTTCAGCAGATAGGAAAAATACTCGCCGGCCATGATTGGCGGGGTGTCGCGGTCCACACCGGGGGTCACGTTTTCGGCAACTTCGGCAGCATACTGCGTGTTGTCCTCGGCGTTCACAGTGACCGGATAGCCCCTGCGATAGTCGATCTCCACACTGCATTGATAGGCCGCGCAGGTATGCGTGACGATCGTTTCCAGACGTTCTTGGGCCAAGTCACGGATGCCCGCGTCTAGCGTTCGGACGGTGCCGCGCAGACGGACCGTCTGCGGCAAAATATTGTAGCTGTCGGTGTCGGACCGCAAAGTACAGACCGAAACCACAACCTGCTTGATCGGGTCAACATTGCGGCTGGCGATGGATTGCAGCGCGATCACGACATGGGCGGCGGCAAGGTTGGTATCAATCGCCTCGTGGGGGGCGGCGGCATGGCCACCCTGCCCTGTGATGACAATATCGAATTCATCGGCTGCGGCCAGCAAGGCACCCGTGCGGATTGCAAATTCGCCAACTGGATGACCAGGCATATTGTGCAGCCCGTATACCTCGTCGATGGACCAGCGATCCATCAAGCCCTCTTCGACCATGACATTGCCGCCACCGCCGGCCTCTTCGGCGGGTTGAAAGATCAGCACCGCACGGCCATCAAAATTGCGCGTCTCGGCCAGATATTGCGCGGCCCCCAGCAGGATCGCCGTGTGCCCGTCGTGCCCGCAGGCATGCATCTTACCCGAATGGGTCGAGGCATAGTCCAGTCCCGTCGCCTCTTCGATTGGCAGGGCGTCCATGTCTGCGCGCAACCCGATGCTGCGGCCCGAGATATTGGTTTTGCCTTCGATGACCGCGACGATGCCAGTTTCGGCAATGCCTGTGGTGATATCAGTGATGCCAAAGCTGCGCAGCTTTTCAGCCACGAACGCTGCGGTCTTGGGCAGGTCGAACTGCAGTTCCGGGATCGTGTGCAAGTGGCGACGCCATGCTGTGATATCGGCATGGGTCTCGGCAAAGCGATTCTTGATCGGCATGGGATGCTCCGGTAATATATTCAGACGTTGGGGCCCAAAACCATTGGGCTGCCGTCGCTAAATCGCGACAAGCGGAATCTGGTCAGATCATGCCCCACATCGCCGCCGGTTGCCAGAGCAGCCAACACGCGCCCCATCCCCGGACCGATGCCAAATCCGTGCCCTGACATGCCCGTACCAATGGTAAGCCCCGGCAGGGTCGGTGCGTTGTCCACGACTGGCACAATGTCGGGCATCGTATCGATCATACCCGCCCATGCCGCCTTGAGGCGAACCGGTGGCAGATCGGGGAAAAGTTCAGAAAAGTTGCGCAATAGGCGGTTGATTCTGCCCATATTCGGGGCCGGATCAAGAATGCGCATTGCCTCGAATGGCGAGATTTCATCACCACGCCACTTGCGCTTGGTGCCCCAAGCGTCGGGAAATCCTTTGGGCGCAAAGGGGTGCAAAACTTGACCAACCGGATTTGCCTTAAGCTGGGTCAGGTAATACGGAAAGTTGCGGAAGGCATCCGGCCCAATGAATAATTCAGGTGCGTCTGAGGGGGCCAACGTATAGCCACCATCCTCGCGCCGCCTGAACGCCACTTTATGATTTGAAGCAGCCCCTGCGTAAATTTCAGGCAAGGGTTCGGTCGCCGCCACGGTTTCGCGCACCGAAAGTTGGGGGATTTTGACTCCGTGGTTGCGCAAGAACAGGGACGACCAAGCGCCGCCTGCCAAGACCACCTGTGATGCTGCGATGCGTCCGGTTTCGGTGATCACGCCAGCGACGCGGCCCGCGGCAATATCGAGCGCTCGCACGGCGCAGTTTTCAACTATCTCCACCCCTTCGCGCGCTGCAATTGCAGCCAAGGCGGGCACCGCGACCCACGGTTCGGCACGCATATCTGAGGACGTCACCAATGCCCCTAATGCTGGTTGTGCCATGCTGGGAAACATTGCGGCGGTTTCAGCGGAGGTCAGGATTTTGCTATCCACCCCATTGGCCCGCGCATGTGGCAACCACGCCTCGTAATCCGCGAGCTGGCGTTGGGTGTTTGCAAAATAGGTGATGCCGCCCTGACGCAACCCGATGTCGATATTGGTCTGGCCAGCTAGGTCATGCCAATGGCGCTGTGCTTCGGCCATGATCGGCATTTCGGCGGGGTCGCGGCCCTGTTGGCGAATCCAGCCCCAGTTTCGGCTGGATTGTTCACCAGCGATGCGGCCCTTTTCTAGCAAAATGACGCTGTGACCGTCGCGGGCCAGAAACAGCGCTGTGCAAACGCCGATGATACCGCCGCCTATGACCACAATATCTGCCTGATTGGCGTGTGGGCCGGGATAGGTGATCGGTGTCGTCATGTTGATAGGGAATTGCATGAAAGGTTGGCTCAGTCTGTGGTTAGACCGGGTTGGGCGCCAGCCTCCGGTGCTGCTTTGCCGCCCCTCCCCCAAGATTTTAATT
>JAPKCR010000559.1 GCA_026421135.1 Sulfitobacter sp.
GGCGCCTGCTGGTGAACAATCCCCGAGAAGTAACCCAAGCGGACGCGCATACGATCTATACGGCGGCGTGGTAATGTCAGACCGCCCTGTCGCGCCGTCGCGCGCCGACTTCAAAGACTTTTATCCATTGCAAACCCGTTGGAACGATAATGACGTCTATGGGCATATGAACAACGTCGTTCACTATGCGCTGTTTGATACGGCCGTGAACGGCTGGCTGATTGAACGCGGGCTGCTTGACCCGTTGACCAGCCCCGTCTTCGGCTTGGTCGTTGAAACGGGCTGCCGCTATTTTGGCGAAATGCAGTTTCCAGACCGAGTGACAGCAGGGTTACGCGTCGCCAAATTGGGGCGCAGTTCGGTCCGGATGGAATTGGGATTGTTCCGAAACGATGAAGATATCGCATCTGCCGAAGGCTTCTTTGTGCATGTTTATGTTGATCGCAAGGACCACCGCCCGGCGGCATTGCCCGCGGCAACCCGAACGGCGCTAGAAGCGCTCCGATAACGTAGGCGAAGCCGCGCGTGTCGGCCCCCGATCCGGGCGAGCCGGTTGCATCTTGTCCTTGTCCACATGTTATAACCACCCGAATCACCGCAAATTTCTGCTGTGCAGCAATTCGCGCTGCGCCTGCATATCGCGTAAACTTTTGAATAACCGGAGCATACTTCCCGTGGCCAAGAAAAAGCGTATCGTCGTTAAAATCGGATCAAGCCTGCTGGCAAACGAAGAAAAACTAACTTTGCGTTTCGCATTCATGAACGGCCTGCTGGCGGACCTCGCTGAATTGCAGGCAGAAGGGTACGAAATTATCCTGACCTCGTCCGGATCTGTTGCACTGGGCCTGAACATGATCGGGAAACGTCCCGAAGATGCAGGCATTCTAGACAAACAGGCGGCCGCTGCCTGTGGTCAGCCCTTGTTGATGAATGCGTACCGTCAGGTGGCGTCGGAATATGGCATGGGGGTGGCCCAAATGTTGGTCACTGTCGAAGATATGGAGGAACGCCGCCGGTTCCTGAATATTAAGAACACGATGCTCCGGTTGTTTGAGAACAATATCCTGCCGATCATCAACGAGAACGATTCAATCGCCACGACTGACTTGAAAGTGGGCGATAACGACCGTTTGTCCGCGAAAGTCGCGCAGATGATCGAGGCCGATCAATTGATCATTCTGACCAGCGTTGAGGGGCTCTATGACCGTGACCCATCCGAGCCGGGCGCGAAATTTATCGAAGAGATAGAGGATGTTAGCGAACATCTGGAATCCACAAAAAGTGTGAGCGAACTGGGTAGTGGCGGCATGATGACCAAGATGCTGGCGGCTAACATGGCTCAAAATGCCGGTGTTGAAACGATCATCGCCGAAGGCCTGATTGAATCGCCCGTCTCGTCGGTCTTGCGCCGGGAACGGCGTCACACGCGCTGTCTTGCGCGCGACAAAACCGGATCACCTTTGATGATCTGGCTCAGCAACCGTCTGCAGGTGGCGGGCACTTTGGTTGTCTCTAATGCGGCCGTTGCAGCCATCTCATCCAAAGAGCGGGGCCTTGCGCGATTGGATCTTGTGTCGATCCAGGGCGAATTTTCGAAGGGTGACGTGCTGCATGTCTATGACGAAGAGGGCAATGAATTTGCCCGTGGACTGACGAACTTTTCCTCCGAGGAAACGATTCTGATGGCCCGCAACCCCGACATGCTGGTCGAAGACGTGATCGGCTATAAAACAAAAAGCGATATTATCGGGTCTGAGAACATCCTGATCCTTGAAGATCACCATCTGCAGCTAGATGCGCCAGAGGATGACAATCAGCGGGTTGTTTCAGTTTGAAATAGCCATTCGATCAAGGGCTCGGCTGCACGCCAAATATCGTCATCAGTTTGTCGCAATCTGGACTAGACAAACCTCGAGAAAGCCGAGATAAGCCGAGACGTATCAGGACCATTGGCCCTGATTGTACCTCCGCGGAAACGCGGTTGAGGCGAGTTGGCGGAGTGGTTACGCAGCGGATTGCAAATCCGTGAACAGGGGTTCGATTCCCCTACTCGCCTCCATAATTATCAATGACTTAGTGGAGTGAGCGCGGTCGATTTGTTCGCAGTTTACAGTTTGGTTTACACAAACGATCCGATTTAGGCTGACAAATCAGTACCTCTTACATAGCCTGGCCCGATGAATATGGTTGCTTGGTCAGACAGTGAGAACGATGCAATTGTGGCAGATTACTTCGCCATGCTGGCAGATAACTTGGCAGGGCGCTCTTACAAAAAAGCGCAGCACAATCGCGCACTCCAAGTCAAAATTGGACGTTCAAGAGGGTCAATTGAGTTCAAACATCAAAATATCTCCGCAGGCTTAATAGGTCTCGGAGAGAGTTGGATCAAAGGATACAAGCCAGCTTTTAACTTCCAGATGGCATTGGTGGACGCGATCGCTCGCTACATAGCCAAAGCTCAGATCGAAATAGGGGCCATGCTGGATGTAAGGGGCTTTGCGAATGCATCCCCCCTCTGGATGACGACCGCACCTACGCACAAGAACACGCCGCCCCCTGAGGAGCTTGAACGCATGCAGGCAATTGCCCGCAAATACGATGTAGCGGCCAGCGATAAAAGAAATCGGGTATTGGGCAAGGCTGGCGAGGAACGTGCACTGTATCAT
>JAPKCR010000560.1 GCA_026421135.1 Sulfitobacter sp.
CATCGCAGAACGACGCCTATGTGAAGGCCCGTGAATGGATCGACGCATCCATCGCGATGATCAAACCTGGCGTGTCCACCGACAAGGTCGCCGAGGTTTGGCCAACGGCCCAATCGCTTGGCTTTGCGAATGAGGATCAAGCCTTTGGTCTGCAATTTGGCCACGGCCTAGGTCTGGCGCTCCACGAACGCCCCATCATCTCCCGCGCGGTGTCGATGGATCACCCGATGGAGATCAAGACAGGTATGGTCTTTGCATTGGAGACCTACTGCCCCGCCACTGACGGCTATTCCGCCGCGCGGATCGAGGAAGAGGTCGTTGTGACTGAAACAGGCTGCGAAGTCATTAGCCTCTTCCCTGCGGCAGAGCTGCCAATTGCGAACCGGTACTAATATGGGCAACCCGTTTGACCTCACCGGTCGCAAAGCATTGGTCACCGGCGGGGCAACCGGCATCGGCGAGGGCATTGCGCTCGGCCTTGCCGCTGCAGGGGCCGATGTGGCGCTGACCTATCGCAGCCATCAGCCCGACGAGGCCTTGGCCAAGATCAAGGCGTTGGGTGTCAAAGGTGCCGCTGTAAAGGCGGATTTTTCCGGCATGGATCAGGCCGCAGCAGAGGACATCATTGGCTTTGCCAGCGATGCCTTGGGCGGAATTGATATTTTGGTGAATAATGCGGGTATTATACACCGCGAAGACAGCACAGACATGCCGCTGGAAGAGTGGCGGCGTGTCCTGTCGGTGAACCTCGATTCTGTTTGGTTGCTAAGCCAAGCGGCAGGAAAGCGTATGGTTGCCCAAGGGTCGGGCAAGATTGTCATCGTGTCCTCCGTGCTGGCGTCCCAAGGGGGCCTGATGGTGCCCGCCTATGCAGCAAGCAAACATGCGGTGGTTGGCCTAACCAAGGCACTGTGCAACGAGTGGGCACCCCACGGCGTCAACGTCAATAGTATCGCACCCGGCTATACCGCCACAGACAATACTCAAGCGTTGCGCGACGATCCAGACCGCTCGAAGGCGCTGTTGGAGCGTATTCCGGCAGGGCGTTTTGCCGATCCTTCCGAGATCGCAGGCGCTGCGGTTTTTCTGGCGTCTGACGCCGCTAATTATTGCCACGGCAGCGTGGTCACCGTCGATGGCGGCTGGCTCGCCCGTTAGGAGAAAGACAATGGAACAATCACTTAAAGGTAAAACCGCCCTGATCACGGCGGCAGGTGCAGGTATCGGGCGCGCCAGCGCAGAGGCCCTTGCCGCACGCGGCGCACAGGTGATCGCCACCGATCTGAATGGCGATTTGGTTAAGAAACTGGCCGATACGTCGCCCAACATCACGGGCATGGAATTGGACGTGCTTGACGTGGCTGCGGTTCAAGCTCTTGTTGCATCAGTCACACCCGCGGTCATTCTGCTCAATTGTGCAGGCTGGGTGCATGACGGCACGATCCTTGATTGTGACGACGACGTCTGGGACCGCGCTTTTGATCTGAACGCCAAAGCCATGTACCGCGTAACACGCGCTGTGCTGCCTGGAATGCTGGAAAAAGGCGCGGGGTCGATCATTAATATCGCCTCCATCGTTTCCAGCGAAAAAGGAGCGCCGCGGCGCTTTGCCTATGGCGCATCAAAGGCTGCGATAATCGGCATGACCAAAGCAATTGCCGCCGATTTTGTCAAAGACGGCATCCGCTGTAACGCCATCTGTCCCGGCACCGTGCAAAGCCCATCTTTGAACGACCGCCTTGCCGCTACCGGTGATTTCGACAAAGCACTTGCCGCGTTCAAAGACCGCCAACCCATGGGACGCCTCGGCCAACCCGAAGAAATTGCCGAGATGGTCTGTTATCTGGCCGGAGACATGTCAACCTTCACCACAGGACAATCCTTTGCTGTAGATGGCGGGTGGTCAATCTGATGGGACTGGATCAGGCTGCCTCAATCGATGATCTGAGACTGCGCGCCAAACGCCGGATTCCGCGCTTTGCTTTCGATCTGGTAGATGGTGGCGCGGAAAACGAACGCAATATGCGCCGCAACAGTGAGGCGTTCGAAGAGGTCGAACTGACTCCTCGCTATATGGTGGATGTCTCCAAGATTGACACGAGAGCGACTGTATTCGGGCAATCCTTCGATGCCCCTTTTGGAATGGCTCCTATCGGGATGCTGAACGCTTTCTGGCCTGGTGCTGACCTGACACTGGCAAGGCTGTGTAAAGTGCGCAATATCCCCTACACTGCCAGCTCAGCCTCTTCGACCAAGCTCGAGGAGTTGGCGGAAGCTGCAGATGGTAACGGCTGGTTCCAGCTTTATGTGTCAAGCGATGCTGCGGTCACCGAAGGACTGATCGCACGCGCTGAGGCAGCGGGCTATACTACCCTTATGGTTACTGCGGATGTTCCCGCCGCAGGCAAACGAGACCGCGATATTCGCAACCAGCTTGCCGTGCCCTTCCGCTTCACGCCCGAAGTCGTCCTGCAATGTGCGATGAACCCGCGTTGGGCGCTGACCAGCCTAAAATATGGCACACCGAATGTGGCCAACTATGCCGATCTTCTGAAAAGTGCGACATCCTATTCAGAGGTACAAAAAGCTCTGATCACACCGGGTTTCACGTGGGAAGATTTAAAAAGGTTGCGTGATCGCTGGAAAGGTCAGCTTCTGGTCAAAGG
>JAPKCR010000561.1 GCA_026421135.1 Sulfitobacter sp.
TGGCCCTGCATCATTCCCATCTTTGCGCGCATCTTCTCCATTCGATCCATCATATCGGCTGGTGCGGTCATTTCTTCAGCCGTAACAGCACCGTCACCGTCCGCATCAAGGTGCTGGAACTTATCCACCATCGTTTCTCGGATCATCGCGCTGTGGAGAGTTTCGAATTCCGCTATTGAGAGCGTGCTGTCACCGTCACTGTCAAATTCCGTCAACTTGGCCTGCAGTTGTGTCCGCATTTCATCGGGCGTCACGGTGCCGTCGCCATCCGTGTCAAACTTTTGCATCATGTCGCCGCCCATAGGACCCATTCCGCCTATCATGCCACCGCCCATCATTTCGCCATGCATGCGTTTCATCATCCCCATCATGCCCATCATTTCAGGGCCCCTATTGTGCATCATCCCGGCCTGCTCATTCGATCCGGTTTTACCTTTGTGCCCGTGATGGGATTCTGCGAAAGCGGCACCGCCGATAACTGTGGCGGCAAGGGCAGTCGCTGCGAGAAGTGTTTTACGGTTCATAGTAAGGTAATCCTCATGAATTGGTTGCGTCGAGTTACATATGGCACTGCCCGGTTGGCAACGCTTTGACGTGGATCAATCATCGAGCATCAAATCGCCTCCAAGTCAGTTGGAGGCCGGAATTTCACATCGCCGAAATACGCGATGCCATGAGCCGTACGCATCGCTTACTGCATAGCAGGGCATTGTCAGATTAAACCAATCTGCTAGGGTAAACCTTAGAAATTCTGGCTGCCTTCGTGTCGCGGTGCTTGGACATTACCAAGGAAATAAAGGAGTTGTGCCGGAGACGCAAAGCTCCGGGCGGCAACAGGCCGACAAGGCTGTTTGATCTGACAATGCCCGGCACGCTTCATGTGTCGCGATGCTCTGATGTAGTGGTATTTTGGATGGCTTGGCGAGACGAACACATCTCAATGGACGAACGCTCTTGGTTCCAGCGCATTTTCCTCGACCTCGCGTCGCAAATGCGATGGTCATTTCTGCCACCACTAATGGTGTATTTTGCGGCAGGTGTGTCAGGTTTGACTTCGGTGGTCGGGGCGTTTTTCCTGAAGGATTATCTGGATCTGTCGGCTGAATTCATTGCAGGATTGGCCTTTTGGGCAGGTTTGCCATGGATACTGAAGGTACCCCTCGGACATGTGGTAGATTTGTTCTGGAGATGGAAGGGATTCCTGATCCTTGCAGGGGCTGGGCTCATCACCATGTCGCTTCTCATTATGTATGGCTTGGTGTCTCGACCAAGTGAGATGCGTACCGTTTTCCCACTCGCTAATTGGTTTATAATTGCTTTGTTGCTGGCCCCTTCGGGTTACGCAATTCAAGACATAGTGGCAGATGCAATGACTGTAGAAGCTGTGCCACGCGTAAGTGATACCGGGCAAGCCTTCAACGAAACACAGGCACGCGCAATGCATACCACCATGCAGACGCTCGGCAGGATAGCGATCATTTCGGGCTTTGTATCGGTCGCAGCGGTTAACATCTGGATTTTCACCGGCACTGAGGCGTTGCCGCGCGAGGCGCGGTTGGCGCTGTATGCGCGGGTCTATCTGACCGCTTTGGCTATCCCGGTGATTTCGATCAGTGGGATGGTGCTGCATACTTTGATTCACCGGCGCAAGGCGGTGCAGGAGGGTCCGGATGAAAAGACCGATGTCAACTGGCAAATTCTGGGCGGCGGTCTGTTTTTTGTGGTACTGAGCATCGCGCTAGGGACCTCGGATTTAGTCTATGCGCAGGAGATCGTCTTCGTATCCTCGCTGTCAGTGATCCTTTATCTGATCAGGCAACTAGTCAAAAAACTACCAACAGAGGCTGCCCGCGTTCTGATCGGCACTGCCACAATCATTTTTGTGTTCAGGGCGGTGCCCTTGCCGGGACCCGGTTTGACGTGGTTCGAGATTGATGACCTTGGGTTTGATGAAAGGTTTTTGTCGATCCTTTCGTTGATAACGTCGCTGCTTACGCTGGTTGGTCTTATTGTTTTGCGGCCTTTGATGGCGCACCGCTCTATCGCGTATATTGTGGTGCTTCTGACGATCGCTGCGGGCGTGCTGTCGCTGCCCAACATCGGTCTCTACTACGGGATACAGGAATGGACGGCAGCACATACCGGTGAGATCGTAGATGCGCGGTTTATTGCCATTCTTGATACAGCGATTGAATCGCCATTGGGACAGATTGCCATGGTGCCAATGCTTGCTTGGATTGCACGCAACGCACCAGCTGATCTGAAAGCAACTTTCTTTGCGGTGATGGCGTCATTTACGAATATGGCGCTGTCAGCAAGCAGCCTGGGTACAAAGTACCTCAACCAGATGTATATTGTCACCCGCGCCGCAGTTGATCCAGCTACCGGAGAACAAATCTCGGCCGCAGACTATTCCCAATTGGGTCAACTGCTGATCGTCGTTGGCGTGATCACGGTTGCCGTCCCGCTTTTGGTGGTGTTGGTAGTCCAGTATTCGCCTTACCGCACAACGGATTAGTGCGCATGGGATTGTCAGAAGGTTTTGAGTTGAGGCGTTCCTGTCGCTGCCTGAGCGGGGAGCGATCAGGGCACTAAACGGCACTGTCAGAGGAAAACTTGTTGAGGCGGGCAGGGCGAGTAATTAGCGTCGCGGGATGACAAAACG
>JAPKCR010000562.1 GCA_026421135.1 Sulfitobacter sp.
GATGGGAATGACACGTATCATCCTATCAATATGGTTGGTCTACGCGGAAGGGCAAGCGCAGATGAGTATTTATAAAAGGGTGAACTGAAGAGGGAGTCACACGGGTCAGCGGGTGAGGGCCCGCATACCCCGGCTAAGACCTTCAAGTGTCATAGGAACCATCGCATCATCGCCGAAAATTTCCTGAACCATTTTTATGGATTGGGTGTAGGGCCAGTATTTTTCGGGGATCGGATTGATCCACAGGCTGCTTTTCCATTGTTCGCGGGCCCGGCCCAGCCAGACAGAGCCTGCTTCGGGGTTCCAATGTTCGTTTGCCCCGCCAGGATAGGCGATCTCGTAAGGGGACATCGAGGCGTCCCCAACAAAGATACATTTGTAATCAGGGCCATAGGTGCGCAGCACCTCTTGGGTGGATTGCTGCGCGGCCCAGCGACGACGGTTGTCGCGCCAAACGCCTTCGTAGAGGCAGTTGTGAAAATAGAAATATTCCAGATGTTTGAATTCGGCCTTGGCCGCGCTGAACAGTTCCTCGACCGTCTTGATGTGTGGGTCCATTGAGCCGCCGACGTCCAAGAACAACAACACTTTGACGGCATTGCGCCGTTCGGGGCGGGTCTTCACGTCAAGATAACCATGTTCGGCAGTGGCCCGGATCGTGCCGCCCAGATCAAGTTCATCAGCAGCCCCGTCGCGCGCCCACCGGCGCAAGCGTTTCAGGGCGACCTTGATGTTGCGGGTGCCAAGTTCGACCGAGTCATCAAGGTTTCTGAATTCGCGCTTATCCCAGACCTTGACGGCGCGCTGGTGGCGAGAGCCTTCCTGACCGACGCGCACGCCTTCGGGATTGTAGCCATAGGCCCCAAACGGCGAGGTGCCTGCTGTGCCAACCCATTTATTGCCCCCTTGATGGCGGCCCTTTTGCTCTTCGAGCCGTTTGCGCAAAGTTTCCATCAGCTTGTCAAAGCCGCCGGCGGCTTCGATCTCGGCTTTCTCCTCGGCGGTCAAGTGCTTCTCAGCCATCTTTTCCAGCCAGTCCTCGGGAATGTCGACCGCATCAAGAACGTCGTCTAACGCGATGTTTTCCAATCCTTTAAACGCAGCCGAAAAGGCTTGGTCGAACTTGTCGATGTTGCGTTCGTCCTTCACCATGCTGACGCGGGCAAGGTAATAGAATGCATCAACATCATAAGTCACAAGACCGGCTGCCATGCCGTCAAGAAACGCCAAGAACTCGCGCATGGATACGGGGACTTTGTGGCGGCGCAATTGGTCAAAGAAGGGCAGGAACATCGATTAGACTCCGAAAAGGACTCGGTCGATGACAACCGTAAGGATCATACCCACGATAATAAAGGCCATGGCATATCCGGCTGCGTATTGCGCCATATCCTTGCGGTTACCCTGGCGTCTGCGGGCGGTCATGGCACCCCACACTGCGCCGATCAGCGCAAAAAATATAACGATCATTTCAGCCCGCTTTGCGTGTTATTTGAGCGGGTTCAGTGACGCGATTTCGCGCATTTTTGCCCGCACAGCCCAATCAGAGCCAAAGCCGTAACGCGCCCAGCCAAGACTGTCCACCCTGACAAGCTGCGCCTCGGCTACGCGATTTTCCAGCTCAAGAGCTTCGGCGCGCAGTAAAAGAAGGGTGCTGAGGAGGGCCGCGTTTTCGCGACGCCGCGCGGTTTCGACATGTGGGCCAATAAGCCGCAGTGCATTGGCCCCATCACCCTTGGCGATAGCATAGGCACCCAGTTGCGTGGCGACGTAGGCGCGGTGCAAATCGGTGCCAGGGTTGCGGGAATAGAACAGTTCGGCCATCTGGTATTGTTTATGGGCAGCCTCTTGGTCGCCACTTTGCAAAGCACGGCCCATGGCATAGTGCGCAAAGGCGCGGCGGTGATCTTGCCAACCCAGGCTTTGCGCGATCTTGATGGCACTATAGGCAGCATCCTGACGCTGGCCATCGGACCGACCGGGCCCAAGCGCGCCCTGAACGGCAACATTCCATTCACGTGGCGTACGAGTGACGTAACGTGCCTTGGTCGCCGTGCCGCGCGGGTTGATCCGCGAAAGAATGCCGGGCAGGGCGTTCGCGACTTGTCCCCGTGACATGCCAGAACGCAATGCCGGATCATAATAGGCCCGCAGGATCATCATATCAAAGCCGGTCAATACCGTGTGCACATTGTCGTCGTTGAAAACGGAATCAGGCAAACGGTAGAGATCGTTCAAAGGGCCGAGGGCTTGGGCGACTTCTTCGTGCAGGCAATCACGGACCTCTTGGGGGCTGGCATCATTGGGCAGGAAAATGGCGATCCGTTTGCGTGTGGTCATTAGCGACCAATTCGTCTGGGCCGTACGCCGAACCTTTTTGTATTCGTCGATGTTGCTGACATTGGGCGCAACAAAACAGGCGGCCTGAGGCAACACCTGCCGGATTTTTGACCGGCTAACCGCCTGGATCGTAATATTTGCATCGGGCGATTTGGTGGGGCTGATGTCGATGCGCGCCTCGGACCGCAGCCGCGAGATTAGGCGGCTTAGATCGGGCCCAAGCGTGGCAGGCGGAGCCCCAATTACGCGAACCGTTACGGGTCCCTCAAAGCGGGTCAGAACACGCAAGTCCTTGCCGCTTTCCATGAGGAAAGCCAGTT
>JAPKCR010000563.1 GCA_026421135.1 Sulfitobacter sp.
GGCGTATTCCCTAATTGTATCTTTCATTCTCTTCGACGGAAATCAGCACAAACTTCGTTTAGTTTCTATGGCAACCAAACGGAGAATGAACATGCCCACCCTTCGAATTTCAGCTTTGCTGATCGCAAGTGCCGCTTCAAGCGCGTTTGCGCATGAGAATGTCACAAGCATCAGAGTTAGCGGGGATATGACATGCATCTCTTCCAACGGCGCACCCAATCATGAGATGGGGCAATTTCCCAATCGTGCAAATCCCAATGCGTTTCGAGAGCAAGATTTGACCTTTTGTTATCCATCTTCGCCTCGCATGGCTCAGACGATCACCCGCAACTTGATGACGGTGGGCGTCTCCGTCACTGGTGTTCCAATCCGGCCTTATACAGCTGGATATTACGATCCAAACGGACGTCGCGGATTCAGCAAAGATTCGTCAAGTGGTTGGCGCCAGCAGGCCATGCATAACCCACACAGTTTGGGCATGGACGATCAAAACGCTCATGTCGACAGATCAGGATTGTACCATTACCACAGCGTGTCGAGCGACTTGTTATCATCCCAAGGCGGCACATTGATTGGATACGCACCGGACAGGTTTGAGATACGGTACAGCCCATCCACTGCAACATCTTCTTGGCAGCTGAAGTCAGGTGTGCGCCCCACCCCTCCCGGCAAGGCGTATGACGGCACCTTTGAGGAGGACTTTGAGTATATCGCCAAAACTGGAACACTAGATGAATGCAATGGCAGTCAAGTGAACGGCACATACACCTACTTTGCGACGGATACTTATCCCTACTTTCCGCGCTGTTTCAAAGGTGAGGTGAACCCTCGATTTATGACGAGGAACTAAAGAGGCTTGAAAGCCCTTGTTCCGATTACGTTTTGGTAAATGTTCGACAGTGGGAGTTGACGTCTGCTGTCGAAACGAGGGGTTGGGTTCCCAATACGCAGGCGAAATACGCGCTCGAGCGTCCACAATGTCAGCAGCCGATCTTCTGGAATCACGGCCTCAAACCATTCAGAAGGAAGGAGCCGATGGTATCCCTCGCGAGTTTGTCTCCTGATGGCAATGACAAACTGCGCAAGCCTTGGCCCTCCAACGCGTCAAGGATCAAACAAGCGACCACGCGAGGGTCCATTCGGGAACCAAAGACACCTGACTTGACCCCTTGAATAAGGCAATCGGTCAGTGCTGCAATCAATCGGTCACGGTTGCGACCAAACACATCAGCAATGATCGGATTTCGCAACGCTTCGGTCAAAATCTCTACACCAAGCAACGCGTTCTCGGGAAGCGAAACATAAACCGCATATTCCTGAATGAACCACTCAAGCGTAGCGGTGGGATCATCGGTGGACGACAGCCCGTCGATAAAGTCTGACAATTCTTGCCCTTCAATTTCGGCGATGAAAACCAGTATCGCCTCCTTGCCTTTGAAGTGGTTGTATAGGTTTCCAAGGCTAATACCCGCCTGCCCCACAATGTCGCGCACACCGGTCTGGTGATACCCTTTGTCTAGAAAGCAGATGACAGCGGCCTCCACTATTTCAAGCTTGCGTGGGTGTAGGGGTTGGATTTCATCGGGCATGGGTTGACGATCCTGAGTTTGATATCTAATTAAAGTGAACGATCGTTCGTTCGTATCACTTATTGAGTTAAGGGGAAAGGGTTTTTCATGACAATCGACACCCTCGTTGCGTTTTTTGAGCTACATCAGATTATGTGGGTCGTAGCCGCGCTGTTCATCATCAACCTCACAATCACCGGTATCGAGATTGTTCTGGATCTAGTCACCTCCAAGGAGCGGCGCTGGAAAGACACACTGGCGAATGTTGCCATCTTTGTTGCCCATCAAGTTATTGAAAAGACCGCATTTGCCTCTCTTGGCTTTGTCGCCTTGTTGCCGTTTTACTATCTCACGCCACTTTCCATTCCAATGACAGGTTGGACATGGCTTCTGGCTTTCTTGGCAGCGGACTTCACCTATTACTGGATGCATCGCCTTGAACATGAGCATCGAATCCTTTGGGCCAGCCACAGCGTTCATCACAGTTCAAAGGACTATAATCTTACCGTCGGTTTCCGGTTAAGCGTGGTCGAAGGCCTGTTCGAATGGGCATTCCTGATCCCTATGATCTTGATCGGCTTTACGCCATTTCAGGCCATCGTCGGGTTGTTGCTGGTCGCGCAGTATCAGCACTGGGTGCATACAGAACGGGTCACGAAACTGGGTTGGCTGGATGAAGTGTTCAATACTCCTTCTGTCCACCGCGTCCATCACGGGTCCAATCGCCAATATCTCGACAAGAATTATGGTGGTGTCTTAATGATCTGGGACAAGCTTTTCGGAACTTTCGCCCGTGAAGAAGAAAAGGTGATCTACGGGCTGACGCGTGACATCAATACCAACAATCCAGTCAAGATCACCTTCATAGAATTTGGTAACATCTGGCAGGACGTAAATAAGTGCCGAACGATGAGGGATCGCTTGCGGATCATCTTTGGCGGCTTGTCATGGCGTCCAAGTTATTTCAGGTCCAAAACTGATCACAAGTCAGGTCCAAAAGTATGAGGCAATATGTACTCACACTGATTTCTGTAATGCTTATCATAGGTATCGGAGCTGCATTTTGGGTGATGCGCGGCCTCTCTGACT
>JAPKCR010000564.1 GCA_026421135.1 Sulfitobacter sp.
GTCAAATCATCGTCAAACTGCATCTAAAAACTCCGTCATTACCTTGATTGTCTCGGGGGCATCTACGATCCCTAAATGGCCATATCCTGGAACGACCAAATAAGTGCCTTTGTCATTCGCAGGCATCATCGTTTCCTCGTATTTATCGGCGTGAAACGCGCCATCATCGGACCCCGCCACCATCAGGAACCTTGGCAAAGCAGCGACGTCCGCAAGGTAGTCACCCCGTGGCGCAAAGCCGGTATTCAGCCGATAACTATAGGCCGTAGTCGCGGTATCCCCTAAGGGCCCATCCAATACTTCATCCGGCATCGAAAACTGGATCACCGGCTTGTCATTCAGCGCGGTGATGCGGAATGTGTTCAAAATCGACAATCCGATCATTCGACGCAACTGCACAGTGGCCCACCCACCAGAGTTTACCTGCGTGGTAGGCGCGTTATGCTTTAAAAACGGGGCCAGTAGCACCGCACCGTCCAATAACCGGCCATAATCACTGCCGGCAAACCGCACAACCAACCCGCCACCGGATGAATGGCCCCCAAGTACGATCTTTTGGCCCGGTTCATGCAAGGCCGTGATCAAATCAACCAAATCATCCTCAAACTGGCCAATGTAATCGATATCGCCGCGTCGCCCCGGTGCCGTGCCGTGGCCCCGCAGGTCAGGAACCAGAACAGTGGCCTTTTCACTTAGCGCCTGCGCCATATTCACAAACTGCAAGCCGTGCCACCCGGACCCATGCACCAACACCAGCATCGGCGCACCTAAGGGGCCATCAAAACGTCGATACGCCAGCTCATACCCGTCGCGCATCGGGGTCTTTAGCAGCGGCGGCGCGATACCGTCCCCCACGCTATCAGACAGGTACTCTGCAAAGTCTAACCCGCTGGCGGCTTCAACAGGCTTGGCAGGGTCGGTCACAACCAGAATTACGGCCACGAAAAGCGTGATCAGTACACCAAGGGCTACGGACAGAAGGAGTTTCAACAGCATGCCCTTGATCCTTTATGTCTTGATATCGCGGATCAATTTCCACCTGATCGCATCCAGCAATGCCTCGAATGACGCATCCACTATGTTGGCAGACACACCCACAGTGGACCAGCGCCGCCCCTGCCCGTCTTCGCTGTCAATGATGACACGGGTCACAGCTTCGGTACCGCCTTGGGTGATGCGCACCTTGTAGTCGACCAGATGCATATCCTCTAGATAGGCCGAATATTGCCCCAAATCCTTGACGATCGCCTTTGACAGCGCGTTCACAGGGCCACGGTCGCAGCCCTCTGCGTCCATGCTTTCACTGACCGAAAGACGTTTTTCGCCATCAACTTTAACGACGACCACAGCTTCGGACAGGCTGACCATCTGGTTGTATTTATTCTTGCGGCGCTCGACCGTCACGCGATAGCGTTTGACCTCGAACAGGTCCGGCATCTGCCCCAAGGCCTGCCGCGCAAGCAGTTCGAAACTGGCCTGAGCGGTGTCATAGCTATAGCCTTCCGCTTCACGTGCCTTGACCTGATCAAGGATCAGCCCAAGCGCCGGATCGCCCTTGGCAATCGTCAACCCCGCGCTTTCGAGGCGGCGGCGCAGATTGGATTGGCCTGCCTGATTGGACATCGGAATGATCCGCGCATTGCCCACCCGTTCGGGCGGAATATGCTCGTAAGTTGACGGGTCTTTCAGGATCGCGGATGCGTGCAGCCCCGCCTTATGCGCAAACGCCGACGACCCCACAAATGCCGCCTGTTTCATCGGCACACGGTTAAGGATTTCATCAAGGCTGCGGCTGATCTGGGTCAGCCCCTCCAACGCCGTAAGGCTGATCCCTGTTTCATACATGCTTGCATAGGGTTCTTTCAGCAGCAAGATCGGGATGAGCGTGGTCAAATTTGCGTTGCCGCAACGTTCGCCAAGCCCGTTCAGCGTGCCTTGAATTTGCCGCGCGCCCGCGTCCACAGCGGCCAGCGAACAGGCCACGGCGTTTTCGGTGTCATTATGCGTGTGGATGCCCAGATGGGTGCCGGGAATGCCAGCGGCTATGACTTCGGCCGTGATGCGCCCCACTTCGGCGGGCATGGTGCCGCCATTGGTGTCACACAGCACAATCCAGCGCGCTCCTGCGTCATAGGCCGCCTTGATCGCGGTCAATGCATAGTCGCGATTGGCGCGGTAGCCGTCAAAGAAATGTTCCGCATCAAACAGCGCTTCACGGCCTTGGGCGTCCAGATAGGCAATTGATTTCGCTATGTTTTCGGTGTTCTCGGCAAGTTCTATGCCAAGGGCGGCAGTCACGTGGAAATCATGGGTTTTGCCCACAAGGCAAACGGTGTCGGTTTTGGCATTCATCACCGCCGCCAGCACGTCGTCATTTTCAGCCGAGAAGCCCGCCCGCTTGGTCATCCCGAACGCCGTCATTTTGGCGCGGGTCCGTGGCGCATCGTCAAAAAACGCGGAATCCGTCGGATTGGCCCCCGGCCAGCCGCCTTCGATATAGTCGACGCCCAGCGCGTCCAAGGCATTTGCGATGGTGATCTTCTCGGCGGTCGAGAATTGCACCCCTTGGGTCTGCTGCCCGTCGCGAAGGGTGGTGTCGTAGAGGTAAAGGCGCTCGCGGGTCATAGAACTGACTTCTCTTCCTTAGGTCGTGC
>JAPKCR010000565.1 GCA_026421135.1 Sulfitobacter sp.
ATCCATATTCGCGTCTTCGATCCTTTGGACGACCCCGATCCCAACGCTCCTCGATTCTGAATTTTCCATCACGAAGTCACTGCCGTCGTAATAATCAACAGCAATAGACGTTGTCCCGACTGGAAGCCAATCTGCGATATACCCGAGTTTTGCGAAGCCATAGTTTCCATCATCCTTACGGTTTCCGGCAGCAAGAGTGAGGTTGACGCCGGATGTATGCAGGGCGCTGATGGAACCGAAAGTATCGTCACGATCGGCCCCGTTGCGCGTTCTGCGTGCAAACCCTAACGATCCTGCAACCTTTACGTCCCCGATCTCGTTTTTATAGCGCAGTGCGACGTCAGCAAAGATGTCGTCGTTGTCGGTCGAAAGGATGTCTTTGCCGTAGGCCGCTGAAATTGTGAAGTGGTTCAAGCTCGGGCTGTCGTACCGAATTCGACCGCGGCGGGTGGAATCGAGACTCCCGAACGTATCGTCGACTTCAATACCGGAAAGCACACCAGATGAAGTGCGAAGCTGGTAGTTTCCCGCAACAGTATCAAGGCCGTTGTACATTGCGGCCGTGGTGCCAGACAGATCAGTTTGCGCTACGCCATCGGATGCCATGCTGCCCTGACCGAAGGAGAAAGTACCGGCTTTTTCAGTCTCAAGACTAACTTCAAGTTTGCGTACTGAGGTTCGGCGCCAATCGAGATTATCCGGGTCGCCAAGCTGACTAAAATTTGACGACTGGGCAAACCCCAAAGCCGTCAGAAAATCAAACGTCAACACGGACGCCCCGAATTCCTGGGTTACAGTTATGCCGGCGCGGCTGTTTGACACCTCGTTGTCTACCAGATTGCCATAGCTGGCGAAGCCGTCATTGAATGAGAGATAGCCCGGGCTCAGCTGACCGTAGAGTTTGACCGTGCCTCCTGTGGCATTGGTGTAACTTAGTTCGGCAGCGGCAGGCAGTGCACTCAGGGCAAACACTGCGGCTAAAGAGGGGGCGAGCGACTTGGTTGGCATTTTGTTTCCTTCAATTATATCAGCTTAGTTTAGGCGATGTGCCCGGTAGATATCGATGCATTGTAACAGTTGCGTATTGCTTGGCTGCTTTTGCTAAGAAGGACCCGAGCGGGGAACGGTTTGTCAATGATCAAGGGAACGCTTAACCTGACTGTTTCAGTAAGGAAAGGGGAGGGCGGTGGTTTTCTGACTATTTTTGCCAGAAATTGAATGAGCGACCTGCAATACGTTCATCCCCGCATGTGTCGGGAACAGCCGGTAGAGGTTTGCCCAGTTGGGGTCTATCAGCATAAAGGTACCAAAAGTCCCACAAGATTTAGCTATGTTTGATGCGCGTCTGAGTGGTCAGGCCGCAGCTGCTTGATGCGGTCTGTGGGGAAATATTTGTAAAATGCGGTGCGGCCTATTTTGAGTTGGTCAATGACATCGCCGATGAATGGGTAGTTTTCGGTGTCCTTAAGCATAGCTTCGGCGTGTTTGATGTTTTGCTCGTTCATGGTTTTTGGCCTGCCACCACGCCTTCCACGTTTTACGGCGGCTTTAAGGCCAGCGCGGGTGTTTTCAACGATTAGTTCACGTTGAAACTCGTCAAAGGCGGCGGTCATGTGGAAGAACAATCTCCCCTCTGGAGTGCTGGTATCAATATTTTGGGTCAGCACTTTGAGGGCGATCCCGCGCTCTGCGATGTCGGAGGCTGTTTTGATAACTTGCGTGAGAGATCGCGCCAGTCGAGAGAGTTTCCAGACGGCCAGCGTGTCGCCTTCACGCAGATAATCGAGGGCAGCCTTGAGCTGGGGGCGGTCGCGATGGGAGCCGGAGGCTTTTTCGACGAAGATCCTCTCACAGCCGGTATCACGCAACGCATCCATTTGAAGCGCAGGGTTCTGATCCATGGTGGAGACGCGTGCATAACCGATGAGCATGTTTTTTATTCACAAATACTGTTTTCATCATCATAAACGAACCTGTGATTCCGAACAAGGTAAACGGCCTGTTTTCCCGGCAATGAAGCCCTGTGGGACATTGGACCAATTGAAAGCGTACAGCTTCAGACGTGCAGGGTTTTGGCCTCCTAGTCTGCGTCTCTAACAGCCAATTCAAGCGCCGGCAGATCCCGCAATGTATGCAGATCAAACGCCGTCAAAAATATCTCCGTCGTCACAAAGGTATGCGGCGCGCCGGGCCGTGGAGATCGTGGACCAGATGCGATCAGATCCTTGAACCGCAGTCTTGCCAGAAGATCGCGGCTGACCTCCTTGCCGAAGATGTCCTTAAGCCCCGCCCGGTCGATCGGCTGATGATAGGCAATTGCGCAAAGCACGCCCATCTCCGTTTCGGTGAAGGCGAGGGATTGATCGCCGAGATCGGCCGCTGCCTTAATCGCATCGGCGAATTGGGGCCGAGTCCGGAACATCCATCCCCCAGCCACTTGCGCCAATTCATACGGCCGTCCCGTCAGTTCTGCCTGGATATCTTCGATCAACATTTCGACCGAGGCCCCCTGCCCCACGACGCGCGCGAGGTCATCGCGACCGACCGGCGAGGTGCTGGCAAAGAGAACGGCTTCAATCCGCCCCATCCACTCGCGCCATGACGGCCACGGCGCAAAAGCGAAAGCCAGTCGATGAGGGCGGAGTC